>JABIQM010000015.1 GCA_018699415.1 Acidimicrobiaceae bacterium | reverse complement strand
GTCATCGACGGCGGTTCGGTGATTGTCACGAGCTCTCCAGCCGGCTCGATCGCGGCACCGGGCATGGCGGCATATTCCGCATCGAAGGCGGCGCTTGACATGCTGGTGAAGTCCTGGGCGGTTGATCTGGGACCGCGCCAGATCCGCGTGAACGCTGTGCTGCCCGGCATTGTCGAAAGCGAGATGGACTCCGAGTCCGCCCCCGATAGTGAACTCATTCGAAGGATGACGGTTAACGGCGTTCACCGCCGAGCTGAAGAGATGGGTCCCGTCTTCCAGTTCCTGGCCAGCCGTGCCAGTGTCACCCTCACCGGCTCGCTGGTCGGCGCTCACGACGGAATCTCAATCGGATACAGCCAGTCGGTCATGGGTTACCTCGCTGCGGACCTCGACGACCGATGACCGAAGCACAGATTTCTCGACCGGGGGTCTATGAGGGTTTCAGCGTCGCCTCGTTCGACGGTCACGAGCGAACCGCTGTGTATGTTGCCATGCGCGATGGGGTGCGCATCGCGATCGACGTTGTCCGTCCGACAAACTCCGGGGCCCTCCATGGTGACGCGCTGCCGGTTCTGTGGAGCCATACGCCATACACGCGGTCGGTAGTCACAGATGAGGGCGTGATCGCGCCGTCGGCGATCGAAGGCTGGGACCGCATGCTTCCCGTCCTTGCTCATGGATACATCATCGCCCAGGCCGACATCCGAGGGGGTGGGGCCTCGTTTGGACAGTCGAACGGAATGTTTAGCACCACCGAATCAGATGATGCCTACGAGATCACTGAGTGGCTTGCCGCTCAGGAGTGGTGCGACGGCAACGTCGGCATGTGGGGGCGGTCATATCTGGGCATCACACAATTGTTGTGTGCTTCTCGACAGCCCCCGCATCTGAAGGCGATCTTTCCGGAGATGGCTTGGTGGGATGCCTACGATGTTCTACATCCCGGCGGGATACTGCGCGATGATCTTGCCGCCATGTGGAGCGCCGGAGTCCGCGGGCTTGATCTCGGGTTGCCCCTGATGTCTGAGGATGTATTCGGGGAGTCTGCCGTGGCCTGGCCGGCGGCACCGGTCGACGCTGATGCCGACGGCTCATTGATCCGTGCTGCGCGTCGGGATCATTATCGCAATCGTGATGTGTACGCGCTGGTGAGCGGCAGCCCTCACCGAGACAGTCTCGATGTCGATGGGCAACCGGTGTGGTCTGGCCGTTCGCCTTCCATGCTGCGTGACGAGATCGCGTCGTGCGACGTGGCGATCTATAACTATGTCGGCTGGTATGACGGCTTCACTCGCGATGCCTGCCTGGCTTTCACCAACCTGACCAACCCGAAGAAGCTCCTGATCGACCCCAACTTTCACGGCGAGTACTTCTTGCCGTCGCAGGATCGCGATGGGTCGGAGTCGGTCTGTGCACCGGAGTTCGACCTGGCGGCCGAGCAGCGGCGCTGGTTTGACTACTGGCTCAAGGGAGTGGACAACGGGATTATGGCGGAGCCGCCCGTGACGTATTGGATGCTTGGCGCCGATGACGCTGACCCGTGGCGTACGGCGACGTCGTGGCCTGTTTCAGAATCGGCATCACAGTCGCTGTATTTCGGAAGTGGACCCGCTGATTCAATCGATTCAAGCAACGATGGACGTCTGGTCTCGAGCGTCCCCCCGGCCGGAGCCGACACTCGCGTTGTTGACCTCTCCACCACCACAGGACTCGCCAACCGGTGGGCCAACTTGTACGGCGGGGGCGGTCGAGTGACGCCGATCGAAAATGGCAGACACCTGGGGTACCCCGACCTTGCCGACAACGATCGTCGTGGTCTGACCTACACGGGCGCAAGGTTGGAGGCGCCGGTTGAACTGGTCGGCCACCCTGTCGTTCATCTTTGGCTCGAAGCTGAGACTGAGGTTGACGTGTTCTGTCATCTCGAAGAGGTGCTCCCGGGAGATTTCTCCCGTTACCTGAGCGAGGGATGTCTTCGTTCGTCGCACCGTGCTGAGGCCGAGCCGACCTACAACTATCTCGAAATGCCCTGGCATCCGAGCGGTCACGGTTACCTCGCGGACCCAGCCGATGGGCCTATGGCACTTGCCTTTGATCTCCAACCGATCGGCACGATTATCGCGTCGGGTAGTCGCCTTCGCATCACGATCACCAACGCAGAGTTGGGGAGTCACGAGCCGCTTGATCACGCGGCGGCTCCGAGGGTCACCGTGGCCTTTGGACCACAAACCCCTTCGAGAGTTGAGCTACCAGTGACTCGCGGAGTTCTGTCATGAACAATCCATCAAAGGAGCAATAGGTATGGGAATCCTCGGAATGCACCATGTCGCCATCTCGGTGCCAAACCTCGATGAAGGGCTTGCCTTCTACTGTGATGTGCTCGGCTTCGAGAAGGTTCAATATGGCCCTATCGAACCCGACCCGATCGCTGATGCCATCTGCGAACTTCCCAACGTCAGTGCTCAAGGCTGGATTCTCCGGCACGGCTATGGCCTCTTAGAGATGTGGGAGTTCGATTCGCCTCGGGCGGAGATGCCTGAGGAGAACCGCAAGGTCAACGAATTCGGATGGGCCCACATCAGCCTTATGGTCGATGACATGCCATCGACCTACGAGGAGCTGAAGGACAAGCTCTTCTTCCCGCACCCTCCTATTCGTCATACTGTCGAGGGCGACAGTAATGACGCTTGGACTGCGTACTGTCGCGACCCTTGGGGCAACGTCATCGAGCTTTGGCAGATTGGACATGAGGATCCGTTCCCACATGCGCCTGACTTCGAGTGGCGTCCCCAGCCTCTCGCTACGGCTATGGGGAAGGAAGAGCGCTACAGAGGCGACTCAGTCTCGATGCTTGGAGAATCAGAGTGAGCGACCGGTTCGTCCTCGATGATGTCGATCGAGTTCTCATTGGAGAACTGATCGCCGATGGGCGAGCCACGTACGCGAAACTTGCCCCGGTCGTCGGGCTCTCCCAGGCTGCGACCCGGGCGCGGGTCCAGCGACTACTCGATGAGCGAATCGTGGTGGTTACAGGACGCGTCGATCCGGCCACGTTTGGACTGGGCGTTTTTGCGTTCGCGTTCCTTGAGGTCGATGGGGAAGTGGACAAGACAGCGGCGCTGATCGCCGAGATCGACGAGTTCAAGGGACGCTGGGAGGCACTGGCTAACTTGGCTCCGGAGCGTCTGTCGGTCCTGAGGCGCATAGCCACCATCGAGTCGGTCGGTTCGTCGACCCGAATTGAGGGCGTCAAGCTCCGTGACGATGAGATCGGAAGACTGCTGTCCGGCCTCGACGTGAGCGCGCTGCACTCCCGCGACGAGCAAGAGGTGGTGGGCTACGCCGAGCTGATGGAACTGATCTTCGAGTCCTGTGCCGGCATCCGATTCACT
>JABIQM010000016.1 GCA_018699415.1 Acidimicrobiaceae bacterium | reverse complement strand
CCGTGTCGGGTAGTCCGGGTCGTCAGACTCGATGGGCTCAGGCAAGTCGTTGGGCAAGGTAGTCGATGTCGTTGTTGACGCAGGCTCTGTAGTCGGCGTCGTTGTTGACGCAGGCTCCGTGCTCGACGTGGGGGCCAGAGTGGACGAGGCCGGCGAGTCGGATTCGGTGTCGCTACTGCTCTTGCCGCACGCACCGGTCAGAAGGCCGAGCAACAAAATGCCGATGATCAATTGTGCGCTACCCCGAGCGGGCTGTAACTGCATAGTGGCCGAACTCTATCTGGCAGGGTGGGGTGACAAGAGAGCTATCGGCACAGAAATGTCGAGGTCGCGGGTGCGGATGGTAGCGATTTGTCGTCCGGGCTGCACGGCGGGTTTGGGATCAGAGAGCAGGTCGCCCAGGGTGTCTTTGGCAAGGTCAAGGTCATCGCAGGTGAGTGCGAGTCCCCAAAGTGCGGCGCCACCCCCTGGCTGAGCGACCCCGGGGCCGCCGAGTTCGAGAATCACATCACCGAGCCAGAAGAATGCCTGGCGCTTGGCGTCGTCTCCTTCGCCGAAGCGCCGTTCACGCCGAAGTTCGATGTCGGCGGATTGAAGGGCCAGGATTGTGCGGTCGACATCGGTCGACATCGCAACGAGATGATCGATGCCGATGACGCGATTCGTGTGTGGGGGGTTGGGTTGAGCAGCCAACTCGAGACTGTCTGCGTTGGCAGCGCCGAACGGCATTCCGTCGATTGTGCCGTCTACCTCGTCGGCGATCACCCGAGTAATGCCACGGGTACCAGTGGGGATGAACGCGATCCTGGTCGCACCGATTCTGACAGCTCCATCTATGACAGCGAATCCGGCTGCACCCCACGAGTCGGATGAATCGCCGATTTCGACGGATTGAAGCTGATGGGGGTGGGAATTCATTCCTCTATCTTCGCGCGAGTTCGGTATCTTCCTGCAGGTGAGTGATTCCATCTCCTACGCGGATCTCTATGACATGGACAAGCGAGGGCCCGACGTGTGGGCCGGTCGCAGCGCCGTCTATCCGTGGGGAAGGGTGTACGGCGGTCAGGTCGCTGCTCAAGGACTCTGGGCTGCCGCTCAAACCGTTCGGACTGATGTTGTTCCCCATTCGCTGCACGCCTACTTCATTCGCGGTGGAAATCCAGACGAACCGATCCAGTACGAAGTCGATCGCATTCGTGACGGACGTTCGTTCGAGGCCCGTCGTGTGGTGGCTCGTCAGTCAAACGGAGCAATCCTCAATCTCTCGGCCTCGTTCCATGTCCCTGAAGAGGCGCCTGACGTCACCGCGATCGAGATGCCTGACGTGCCCCATCCCGAGGACGGCGAGACCGACTCGTGGATGTCATGTTTCGAGCGGAGATCCGTTGGCGACTCAGGCGCGGCGCGGGCCTGGATGCGAATGACCGACCCCATCGGTGATGATCCGTTGTCGGCTGCCCTCGCTCACACGTTCCTCAGCGACGATATGGCGACCGAGGCAGTCCACATCGAACACCCGCTCGCCCGATCCGACCCCAATGCGAAGGAGTGGCAATACCAGGGAGCGAGCCTCGACCACTCGATCTGGTTCCACCGTCACGCCCCGGCGACCGAGTGGATTCTGCACGACTATCGCTCGTCAGGTGTGAACGCTGCTCGCGGGCTTGCCTTTGGCGAACTGTGGACCTCCGGTGGCATCCATGTCGCCACCATCGCACAAGAGGTGCTGGTCCGAGAGGCTCGCTAGGGTCGACGGCGATGACGTTCACACTCCGCCGTCCCGCCGCCCGCTGCGTACTCTTCGATCGAGAGAATCGGATTTTTCTGATCTCGGCCGAGGACCCAATCGATCCATACAAGCCTGACTGGTGGGAGATCCCTGGTGGCGGTATGGGTTGGAACGAAGAGTCAGGGCACGCCGCGTTGCGTGAACTGCACGAAGAGACGGGCATACCGAACGTCGAGATGGGACCCTGTGTGTGGGTGCAACAGACGGACTACACGTTCGCGGGCTACCACTTCGAGTCTGACGACCGTATTCATATTGCCTGGTGCGATGGCGGCGAGTACGACCCGCAGGGACTCGAAGCATTGGAAGCGGCGGCGTTCAAGGGCGCCAAATGGTGGACGCTCGATGAATTGCTGGCATCGCAAGAACCGACCGTGCCGGTTCGTCTTCGCGAGTTCCTCCCCGATCTCGTAGCGGGCAAGATCCCTGACGAGCCGATCGACATCACCCCGAGTCGCGAAGAAGGTGGTCGGTTCAGCTGACCTCGGGATGGCCTCGTAGGCCGCTCCACAAGAGGTCGGCCACCCTGCTGGCAACATCGTCGGCGTTGTGGCCGGCGAGATCCGCGAGCACATAGTGGGCCGTCGCCTCGGCCAGGCCCACGATCCCGTGTGCCAGCAGCATGCGGTCGTTGGCGGTCATATTGTCGATCGTGATCAGTTGGCCAATGAAGTCAGCGAACTCGCTCTCGACTTGTGCGACCAGTGCTGCGAACTCGGCCTCTGACCGGACGCCGTCGCCGAAGAGCAGTTGGAACTCGAGCGGATGCTCAAAGACGAATTGGAAGTAGGCGGAGATTCCTGCTTTGACCATTTGACGAGGCGTACCAATATGTGCGGTTGCCTCGGCCACCATTGATTCGAGGCGATTGCCGACGTCACGCAAGAGCTCGAGGAAGAGGCTGTGCTTGGACGCGAAGTGCTGGTAGAGAACCGGCTTGGTGACCCCGGCACGTTGGGCCACCAGGTCCATCGTGGTAGTGCTGTAGCCGGTGGAGGAGAACGTTTCGAGGGCGACCTGCAAGAGCTGCGTTCTGCGTTGCGCAGCGGGCAGGCGAGCGTTCATGACCCGATGTCGCGGCCATGTTCGAGATCATCTCGGACGGCGGCTTTCACGGCGTATCCGGTGACGATGGCTGGGGCGAGTATGGCCGAACCGGCGATGATGCAGGCAATGATGCTGGTCGAGACGGTCGAGGAGAAGCTGGTGAAGAGGCCAATGAAGAATACGAGCATGGCGACCCCGTAAAGGCCGTAGCCGAAGCGTTTACCGAGATTGGCGAGGCTCGATGCCTGGGCTCGGCGCTGTAGGACCGGGTCGATCGCTGATTTATCGGTCATGAGACCTTCACGGTAGCCATCCTGCGTCAGCGAGCAGCGCAGAAATTTTACTGGTCATGGCTTCGAGCGAGAAGTTCGCAAGTGCGACCTCACGATTGCGGTCGAGCAGGCTGGGTTCGGGCTTGGCAAGGTACTCGCCGAGCGGCCCGGGGTCGTCGGTGGGGAACCAGTCCATCCCAAGGCTGACAAGTTCGCGAGCTACGGGATAGTTCGCTACCGCCGCCGGGACCTGGTGGATTGCGGCCTCGATCGGCGGGTTACCGAAGCCTTCCCAAAGCGAAGGAAAAACAACCGCGTCTGCTGCACTGTAGAGATCGACCGCAGGCTCACCGGAGGTGCCCCGGACAACAGGACAGGTTGTCGCGGTCAGTAAGCGTTCGAGTTCGTCGTCGTATCCGTCCTCCGCCGATCCCCAAAGCCAGTAGGTGGCATCGAGTTGTTCACAAAGACGAAGCGCGCCGGCAATGTCCTTTCTGGCAATGGCTCGTACCGGATGGGCGAACAGGCGGGCGTCGGGGGCCACCCGGAGCCTAGAACGAACGCCCAAGCGGTCGCCTTCGCTTGTGGCCGTCGGGAAGCCGTTGTAGATACATGTGGCGTCGATGCCCCGGTCCGAGAATTCCTGCTGGGTCAACTGGTTGATGGTCACGTGCCGCCATCCCGGTCGATCGTGCGGCACCTCGGTGATATGACGAAAACGTTCACGCTGCCATGGCGGATCGTGATGGTGCATCACCGCGGGCCTCTCAGCGAGAATCTCCGCCATGAGCTGTGCTGCCGCGAGGTTGAGCGGGATCGAACAGAGATTCTCAACGACGACAAGGTCGGCGTCTGCCAACGCTTCCGCGAGTTCGCCATGCTGGGGTGGGTGTTCCGCTCCGATGGCTAGACCAGGTACCGTCCGGTTGACGGGACCCTCCCCTGCGATGGAGAGCGTCTCGAAGCCGAGTTGCTCGAATGCCTGCTGCCAGTGGTGGGTTACGACGGAAACGCCATCGGCCATCCCCAATCGGAACGAGACGAAGGCACACACGGGCATGCAGATAACGATGCCGGAAGATGGGCCCGACGCCACCATCGACGACCGTCGAAAGCTGGTTCGCCGGATGCTTGACGCGGCATGGGTCGACTACGGCTACACCGCTCCGAATAACACGGTCTATCCCTGGCTCTGGCTCTGGGACAGTTGCTTTCACGCCCTCATTTGGGCCGAACTGGGGGAGGCAGAACGATCGCTCGCAGAGCTGACGGCTGCATTGAGCATGCAGGATCGGAGCGGCTTCGTGCCTCACATGGGGTACCAACTCGACCCCGCTCGATCAGTGGAACTGTGGGGCCGGCGGGGCTCATCATCGATCACCCAGCCGCCTATGTACGGCCACGCGCTCGCCAGGCTGATCAAACTCGGCATCGATGTTCCCGGTTCATTGATCGAACAGGCTCAGTCGGGCATGCATTTCCTACTACGGCGGCGTCGATGTGATGACAGTGGGCTTCTCCGGGTCGTTCATCCTTGGGAGACTGGTTGCGATGACAGTCCTCGTTGGGACGACTTCTGTCCCGGTACGTCATTCGATATCGAGCGGTGGCGGCGATTCAAGGTCGATGTGTTGTCGACCATCGAGCGGGGGCCGGACGGTGAACCGCTCGACAATCCAGCGTTCGCTGCAGCTCCAGTTTCGTTCAGCGCGTTGACGGCATGGAACACGCTGGAGCTCGCTTCGGCAGCCGGTGACACTTCGCTCGTGGCGGAAGCGAATGCGCTGGGGGAGGCCGTTGATGCGCGCTTCGATCCGGAGCGGGCGATCTGGATGGATGGCGGTTCAGCGGGCAACGGATCGGGTCGCGTGAGAACAAGTGACGCCGCTCTCGGCCTTCTCGTCAGTAAGAACGACTCGCATCAGGCCGCCGTCATCGCCGCTCTGTTTGATCCTCGAGCATTCGGTGGGGCCTTCGGGCCGCGGGGTGTGCACGCGCAGGAGCCGACGTTTGACCCTGACACCTACTGGCGCGGGCCGGTGTGGCCTCAGCTGGGCTATCTGTTGTGCTGCGCCCTCACTGGAGCTGACGCTGAGGAGTTGGCGCGGCGAACGGTGGCAGGCGCGTGGGCGTCTGGTCTCGCCGAGTACTGGAATAGCGATACCGGCTCGGCTGGGGGCGCTGTCCCTCAGTCGTGGACTGGGTTGGCGTTGCTGCTGGAACCTGAGAGCACGACCTCTCGCTGATAGGTGCTGTCGACGGGGGAGTCGTGAAGGGAGCGAAGATCGCGGACGATCTCAACCATCGTGCCGTCACCCACCGGGAATTCTCGCCATCCAAACGCCTCCAACGATGAGATCGCGCTGGGGGGAACGCGCCGGGGCCGACGTTGCAGCATGAGGTTATTGATCACGCTGATGAGGCCGGCGAGCATGATCAGGTCACCAAAGGACATGACCTGATTGAAGACGGCCACCGGCACGGTGTCGCCCAGCCAGGGCAAGATCGTGGCATCGGCAGTGAGTTCGCGGGCGCCGTCGAGGAGCACACGATCAATGTCGGCGGCATCGACCATGCCGGCATCGATGAGTGCCTGGGTCCGCACGGGTGTGGAGCCGTTGAGCGCGACCGGGAGCAGATTCATAGCGATACCGATCGCGATCACAATCATCCCTGTGACATGGAAGTTCCGCAGTGAGAACACCAAACCAGCACTGAGACCCATTAGGGCAACGATTCCAGGTTCAGCGATACCGGCGAAGTCAACGGCGAGATTACATGCGACGGCAATGACGAAGAGGCCGCTCAGTCGGAGACGGGTGCCAGCAACGGCGCGAACGCGACCGCACCGATAATCGCCGATAGTGAAGCCGAGTATCAGAGCAAGGCCGATTGGCGCTAATGGAGCTATGGGCGCGAAGGTCACGAGAGGGATCCTCCCAAGTCGTGCCCGCCGACCGATGAGGACTATATCAGAGGCCTGAGCTTCGAGCGGTACCCATGAGCCGATCACCATCGAGGCGGTGTACTGCGCAATGAATTCCCCGGTAGTGATTCATGTCGTCCTCAAAGTCGATCTGGTTCGGAGTGAGGACGCTGATTTCGAGTTCGCTGGTCTCGTACACGGCGTCAACCCAGGGCTCGAAGTGTCGGTAGCAGGACAGCAGAGCGAAGTCCTCCATGACGTCGTCGCCGGGGTAGACCGACGGATGCTCGGCCGGATACTCCAGTTGCGCAAAAACTTGAAAGCGATGCGGCTCATCGCAAGGCAACCGGGTCGTGGTTATCAAGCTTTGTCCTGAGACCAGCTGCTCTTCTCGGTCAAAACAGTCGTTGGTGCGGAGGTTGTAGTGGCTGATCACCGTGCCCGGCCCAGGTGCTACGTAGGGCTCGTCGATGGATGGTGTGTTCTCATCGATCGGGTCAAAATCTGTGGGGAGGGTGTCGGTTGGCGGCGTATTCAGCGGCATTGTGCTAGTTGTCGTTGGCAAGGCAGCCATCGCAGTTAGCGCCGCATCGGCGGCCGCGGCCGGGTCAGTTGGCTGATCAGCGGGTTGGTCATCGGAACACGACGCAGCTGCGAACGCGGCGACAGCAAGGCCGAGACTGAGCGTTAGGAGACGAGAGTGGCGAGGCACAAGACTCCAGCGTAGATCGGTGATGGGAGAGGTCAGCCCGCAGGGAGCGCCCGGTCGATCATTTCGAACGAGAACCAGAGGCAAAAGATGGCGGGAACGAGCCCAGCAAAACGGAACGCCAGACGACCGACTAGGCCGTTGGTCATGCGGCGACCGATCCGTCCACCGCCGTACCAGAATACGAGTCCGGCAAGCATCCACATCACTGCGCCAGGGATCGCGTCTTGTTCGCCGTTGAGTCCTTCGTCGAGATCTGCAGGGCGCGTTCGGGGTTCCTTGGTCACGTCGGTGCCGAACGGCGCCTCCGTCCCTGACTGGTCAGCAGCAGCATCGTCGATGTTGTTTGTCGATGGCTGTGGCTCGTTGGCAATTGTGATTGTCTCGCTTTCGCGTTCCGCCTGAGCTTGGATCACCCACTCGGGCAGAGCCACCACCTCAGTCACGAGCTCGGCGGCAACGATGATTCGTTGCCGTGATGACAGCTTCGGATGACAAGCGGTGAGCGTGAGACGGTCGTCGCCGAAGTTTTCCAGCACCCAGCCCGCATTTGGATGCACGATGATGTGACCCTCGCCGATGCCATCGATCTGCTCGAGATGATCGGCGTATGCAACCAGGGGATCCATCACTCGGTAGATGAATTCGCCTTGGACCGAGGTGACCGTGATCTCATCACCGCGGACCAGTTCGTCGATGCGATTGAATGGCGCGCCGTAGGTGGTGCGATGTCCGGCGATCGAAGCGTTGCCGGAGTTCCCGGGAAGGGCTGTCTGGGAGTAGTGACCGGGCCCCTTGCGAAGATCTGCCACAAGAACACCGCGCACGGCGATCTTGTCGACCTCGATGGACGGGATCTCGAGACGAGCGATCGCATCTCCTTCCTCGGGGAAGATGAGGGCAAGAACATCTGGATCATGGCCCCCAGGCAGAGTTGAAGATGTCGTTGGCAACAGCGGAACGTCTGTCTCATCAGCGTCGCCGGTGTCATCTACCGCACTTGCGTCGTCCCCGATGGTCTCGTTTGGCTCATCTGCGTCCTCTGGAGTTGGATCGGCCAACAGTTCGTCAAGCACAACTGCGGCAGCATCGAACCGCTCGTCCATGTTGCTTCGGAGCTCATCTTGGGCCCGGGCCTCATGGATGTCGGTGCCCCAGAGTTGGAACCCAACAAACAAGAACGTGATGATGCCTCCGAGTATCAACGCTCGCCCGACGCTGCCGAGCACGACGGCGAGCCGCGGTAGTGGGACTACGGGCGCGCTTGTTTCGTCGGTCTTGCGGGCATCGTCGACCGTCATGGCCTGCCCATCGGCACGTCGCCGGTTACTCATGAGGGTTCAGTCAGCGTAAGAGAGATCTTACGGCAGGGGACGGTGCGAAACGGGCGCAAGGTAGCGTTGTGAGGTGTCCATGGTCCGGTTGCGAGGGGTTGTCGCTCTGTTGGGACGTTTCCCCGCTCTTACCGGTATCGATCTCGACATCGATGCCTGCGAGATAGTGCTCGTTCAAGGTCCAAATGGAGCTGGCAAGTCGACGCTTCTGAGGGTCTGCGCCGGCCTACTTCGGGTGGAGTCAGGCACCGCGGAAGTCCTAGGTCATGACCTCAGCGTCGATCGGGCGGCCGTGCGCCGCTCCGTTGGACTTCTCGGCCACGACACGGCCCTCTATGACGATCTCACGGTGGTGGAGAACCTCCAGTTTTGGGCTGCCGCCTCGCGTGTTTCCCCGGAGTCGGTTCTTCCTGCCTTGGACCGCCTTGGGGTGGCCGGCCGCCTTCATGATGTTGCCGTCTCTCGCTTGAGCGCAGGGCAACGCCGACGGGTCGCCCTCGCTGCCGTAGTAGTCCGACGCCCCACCCTTTGGCTGCTTGACGAGCCGCATGCGGGGCTCGACCAACGCGGGCGTGATCTTGTCGACCAGCTCGTTGTCGATGCTGCTCACGCTGGCGCTACTGTCGTCATGGCATCGCATGAACTCGATCGCACGGTCGACTTGGCGACACGCCGCGTCACAGTTGCGGGCGGAACCATTACCGCCGACCACCGGGTGATGCGACCAGAGCCAGGGGCTAATGATGCTTCGTGATGCCTGGCTGGTCGCCATCAAAGACCTTCGGATTGAGTGGCGATCCCGGGTCACGCTGAGCCAGATCGTCCCCTTTGCTGCGCTGGTCCTTGTGCTCTTCGGCTTTGCGCTTGACGCCAATCGGCCGGTGTTGGAAACCGCTACATCAGGACTGTTCTGGGTCACCGTGATGTTCGTGGCCATCATGGCGGTGCAGCGCTCTACTGCGGTGGAGGTGACCGATGGAGCTCGCCGCGCTCTGCTTCTCGCTGGCATCGAACCGGTCGCTGTCTTCGTGGGCAAGACCGTGGCTATCGCTGCTCAGCTTCTCGTGGTGCAGGTGATTCTGGTTGCCGGCGTTGTCGTGCTGTACGGAGCATCCGTTGATCAGTGGGTTCTGCTGCTGGTCACGTGTCTGGTCGCGACCGTTGGGATCGCCGCCTCGGGTAGTCTTCTCGGGGCGCTGGTCGCTGGAGTGCGG
>JABIQM010000017.1 GCA_018699415.1 Acidimicrobiaceae bacterium | reverse complement strand
TGGCGCCAGCACCTGCGTGAGATGGACCTTCTGCGTGAAGGTATTCATCTGCGGGCAATGGGTCAGAAGGATCCCGCCACTGAGTGGCAGCGTGAAGGATTCGAGATGTTCGGGATGATGATGACGAGCATCGCACTCGACTTCGTCAAATATGTGATGCACGTCCAGGTGGCCACGCAAGAACGCGACGAGAACGGCAACGTGATTCCCCAGCAAGCCGTGGCGGACGAACCCCAGATTGAGGGCATCACCGAGGAAAAAACCGATGCTTTGTCAGGTAGCTCGGTTTCGCGGATTCCTGACGCCGGTGCCCCCGCTCCGGTGAAAGCCAACCAGACCCGCAACCGGGCTCCGGTGGTGAAGTCGGATCTCGAGAAGGTTGGCCGCAACGACCCGTGCCCGTGTGACAGCGGGAAGAAGTACAAGCAGTGTCACGGGCGGGCAATCACCGCCGAATAACTTCGGCACGCTCTAGCGTTAGCCAGGACCATGCAGGACTTCTCTGATCAGATCATCGCGATCCGCAGCCGTGTCAATGAAGCACGCGGCTACCTTCGGATCGACGAACTTGAGATGCGTCAACCGCAACTCGAAGCTGAAGCATCGCGCCCCGACCTTTGGGATGACCAGGAAAAGGCTCGCAAGGTGACTTCCGAGCTCGCTCGGGTTAACGAGGACCTGGAGTTGTATTCCCGGCTCAGCGGCGATGCTGACGATGCCGCCACGCTTCATGAGATGGCTCGCGAGGAAGATGACGAGTCTCTTGAACTCGAAATCGCCGAGGCGCTCGGCGCGCTAGAGACCCAACTCGAGGAGTTGGAGATGCGGGCGCTCTTCACCGGCGAGTTCGATGAGGGCGACGCCGTCTGCCAGATCAAGTCTGGCGAGGGCGGTACGGATGCTCAGGACTGGGCCGAGATGCTGATGCGCATGTACAACCGCTGGGCCGATCGGCGTGGTTTCGAGATTGAAGTCACCGCAGTAAGCGAGGGCACCGAGGCCGGCCTCAGCAGTGTTGAGTTCATCCTGAAGGGAAGGCACGCCTACGGCCTGATCAGAGGCGAGCATGGCGTGCACCGCCTTGTGCGTATTTCGCCGTTCAACAACGAAGGCAAACGTCAGACCGCCTTCTGTGCCCTTCAGGTCGCTCCCTTCTTCGAAGCAGTTTCAGAAGAGATCGAGATTGATGAGAAGGATCTGCGGATCGACACGTATCGTTCGTCGGGCGCCGGCGGTCAGCATGTGAACGTCACCGATTCAGCGGTGCGGATAACGCACTTGCCGACGGGGCTGGTCACGAGCTGCCAGAACGAGCGAAGCCAGCACCAAAACAAGGACCGCGCAATGCAGGTGATGGCGGCCAAGCTTCTCGACCTTGAACGCAAGAAGCGTGATGAAGAGATTGCGGGTATTACCGGCGTGCAGCAGAACGTTGGCTTCGGTAGCCAAATCCGCAGCTACGTGATGCAGCCGTATCAGATGGTGAAGGATCTCCGAACCGAGCACGAAACGGCCCAGGTCGAAAATGTGCTCAATGGCGATGTCGATCCGTTCATGGAGGCGTACCTTCGTTGGACCCGAACCCAAGCTGCTGAAGCATGAGTCATTCCATCCGCACAATCGAAGACCTCGAGCATCAGCGGTTTGGGGCGATGATCAGCGGTGACGCTGAAACACTTGAGGCGCTTTTGAGTGAAAGCCTCACCTACACCCACAGCCATGGCGGCACCGACACAAAGACCGTGTTCTTGAACAATGTCCGCAATGGCCCGGTGCGTTACCACTCGGCGGAGCGACTCGCCACCGAGATCCGTCTGGTTGGCGACACAGGTGTGGTCACCGGTCGTGCCAAGCTCGCCGTTTCTTTCAATGACCAACCAATCGATCTGGACCTTCGGTACACGGCGGTGTGGATTCACGGCGAAGCCGGATGGCAGTTCGAAGCTTGGCAATCGACCAGTATCGCGTGATGTCGCGTTGGGTTACGGCGCTGGTTGCGCTTTCGGTCGCTAGCTGTGCAGTCCCTCGAACGGAGTACACCGAGCGGGTTGAGGTCGACCAGGCCGAGATGGTGATCTTCTTCGTGAAGGGCGGTTATGACGGAGATGTCGAGGTAGCGCTCACCGCGCTTCGCGAGCGCGTGACGAACCCGGATGAGATGCGACTCCAGCGGCGCACCACTGAAGAGGTCGAACTCGATTCGGCACTACTCGCCGGCGCATTCGGCGCGAACTCAGATGAAATGAGCGAGGTAGGAGAGGCAGTTCTCGTTGATCTCCCCGTCGACCTGGGCGACGACTGGTTGGTTGAGACAGGAGACATCATGGCTCGTCAGCGCGGCGTGCAGATTGTCACGATCAACAACCCGATTCGACGAATCGATTCGCTCTGCTATTGGGGCGATGGGACCGACATGATCGTCTGGCTGGCAGACCTAGACTCGGGCGCTGTGATCAACGAACTGTGGTCTGATTATCCCGAGATTTCGGCGATTGAGGTGCTCAGTCAAGCGGCGGCGTTCGAGCAAATCCTGGTCCTTCTTGAATTCCAACCGAAGCTTTCGAGCCTTCTGTCGGTCGAAGCAATGCCGCTCGCGCTGCGGGTCGATATCGGGGTCGGTCCGTTCGGTGGCGAACTGATGGCGATTCGGGATGATCTCGAGTTGCGGGCAAGTATTAGCTCTGTGATCGCGCGTCCGCCCACCACGGTTCAGACGGTATGTCCGTGATGACACGAGATCAGGGCACCACACTGATAGCGTCTCGCAGTCTGGCGAGCGGTTTGTCCACAGGATTAGCATGATCAAACTCGAGAACGTCACGAAAGTCTATAAGGGCGACACCGTCGCGTTGCGAGACGCCACGCTCGACATCGCCAAAGGGGAGTTCGTCTTCCTCGTTGGAGCGTCCGGCTCCGGCAAGTCCACGTTTATTCGGCTCCTGAACCGTGAGGAAGTGCCTGAGCACGGGCGAATTTTTGTTGCCGGTAAAGACATCGCTCATTTGGGCGCGTGGAAAGTGCCCTACCTTCGCCGCAACATCGGCTACATCTTCCAGGACTTCAAGCTGCTCCCCAATAAGACGGTCGGTGAAAATGTCGCATTCGCCCTTGAGGTGATTGGCAAACCCCGTCATGTCGTCAAGAAGCAGGTGCCAGCAATTCTTGAGCTCGTCGGTCTCACCGAGAAGTTGGATAACTTTCCACACGAACTCTCCGGTGGCGAGCAGCAGCGTGTGTCGATCGCTCGGGCATTCGTCAACCGACCGTTGATCCTCTTGGCCGACGAGCCCAGTGGCAACCTTGATCCTCAGACGTCGGTTGGCATCATGCGCCTTCTCGACCGCATCAATCGCACCGGCACCACCGTTGTGATGGCCACCCATGACCGCGGCATCGTCGACACGATGCGGCGGCGTGTCATCGAACTCGACCGGGGAGTGATCGTGCGCGATCAGGCCCACGGCGTCTACGAGTAGGGGAGGCAGCCATGGCAATCAGTCCCATTTACGCTCTACGCGAGACCGGCCAGAACCTTTGGCGAAACGTTCTCCTCACCACCGCCACCATCATTACGATTGGTGTGTCGCTGCTGATGTTCGGCTCGTTCTTCATGTTCGACTACGCCGTCGACAACGCCACGCAGCGCTGGGAAGGCGGCATCGAGTTCGTCATCTGGATGAGCCCTGAGGCATCTGTCGAACAGGACGCGGCAATCCAAGAGGCGTTGAATAGCAGCCCGCAAATTCAGTCCCACACCTATGTCGATCAACTCGAGACGTTCGAAGAGTTCAAGGAACTCTTCGCCGACACGCCAGAGATGATCGAAGTCGTCACCCCTGACGCCATGCCCCCTTCGTATCGCGTGGTACCTCTCAATCCTGACGCCGATGTTGTCGAGGAGCTGGCCAACCAGTTTCGCGGTCGCCCCGGCGTCAAGGAAGTCGTATCGGCGAATGAAACCATTCGCGCCATCCAAGATCTGGCTGATCGCGTCGGACTCTTCTTGTTCCTCGGATCGTTTGTTTTGCTGGCAGCTGCCACCTTGCTGATCCTCACCAACATTGTGAGCGCTATCCGCAACCGCGGGCGTGAGATTGAGATCATGAAGGTGGTGGGTGCAACTAACTGGTTCATCCGCATTCCTTTCATGCTGGAGGGCTTGGCTCAGGCACTGATTGGTGCGCTGTTTGCCTGGGGCGGTCTCTACGCGTTCCGACGCTTTGTGATCTCAGAGTTCAGCGAGCCGGATGGGCTTGAGTTGTTGGCTGGCTTCGAAGTCAGCGACAACGAGTTCTTCTCCACCAGTATCTTGGTGCTGGGCATTGCGATCGCGGTGTCGGTGGTTGGCTCGCTCGTGGCCGTCACCCGCTATCTCGACGCCTGATCGGGGCATGGCTGCGGCTCTGCTGATCTGCTCCTCAACGCCGTGGTGACTAGGGTCGCCATATGGCTGAGCTCACTACTGTTCTGACCGGTGTCGACTTCGGAGAAGGACCGCGTTGGCATGACGGTCGGCTGTGGTTTTCCGACTTCTATCGCGGGGGCGTCTACACGCTGGATGGCGAAGGGCATGAGGAGCTCCAGTTGAAGCTCGACGACCGCCCTTCTGGGTTGGGTTGGATGCCCGACGGAACCATGTTGGTGGTCTCAATGGTCAACCGCTGCGTTCTTGCCATCGGCCCCGATGGTGAGACGCGAACTCACGCCGATCTCTCTGGGTTTGCAACTGGATTCTGCAACGACATGGTGGTGGCTGCTGACGGCACGGCGTACGTCGGCAACTTCGGCTTCGACTCCGAGTCTGGGGGTAAGTTCGCCACCGCAATGCTCATTCGTGTCAGCCCGGAAGGCGAAGTCAGCGAGGCTGCCGCCGACTTGATGTTCCCCAACGGCGCTGTGATCACTCCTGACGGGTCGACGTTGATCGTGGGGGAGACGTACGGGAGTCAGTACACGGCCTGGGACATTGCGGTCGATGGCACGCTGTCGAACCGACGACTTTGGGCCACTGTCGAAGGTTCGGCCCCCGATGGGTGCTGTCTTGACGCTGAGGGCGGGATCTGGATGGCGGACTTCGTCGGTGGACGCGTCGCTCGTGTGGTCGAGGGCGGCGAGATCACTGATGAGATTGTCACCGGACAGCATGCTGTGGCGTGCATGCTCGGTGGAGCGGATCGCCGGACGCTCTACATCTGTCGGTCGCCGAGCTCGGATCCTAGGGAGTTGCGCGGTAAAGGTTTGTCGGCGATTCTCACGGCTCAAGTGGCAGTACCAGGCGCTGGGCTGCCATAGTTTCGCCGATCTCACCGAGGAGACCCGATGGCCATTGATTTCACCTTGACTCCCGAGCTTGAAGCGATTCGTGACCGCGTGCGGACGTTTGTTGTCGATGTGATCAAGCCTGCTGAGGACGTGATCGACGGTCACAGTGGTGGGGCATCGCTGGAGGGAAAGGCACGTATCGAGGCATTAATCGACCTTCGAAAGAAGGCGTACGCGGCAGATATCTGGCTGCCCCATATGCCGGCCGAATGGGGGGGCATGGGTCTTGGCCATGTCGAACTCGCCATGGTGCAAGCAGAAGCCGCAAAGAGTCATTACGGCCCGTGGGTGTTCAATTGCCAGGCGCCCGATGAGGGCAACATGCACACGCTGTTGCACTGGGCAACCCCCGAGCAGGCCGACAAGTACTTGAAGCCGCTCTGCAAGGGGACGTCGTGGTCGTGCTTCGCCATGACTGAGCCCGAGGTCGCGGGTTCTGACCCCACGCTGATCCGCACCAGTGGCTATCAAGACGGCGAGGAGTGGGTGCTGAACGGCCACAAATGGTTCATCTCCAATGCCCACCGGGCCAACTTCGCCATCCTCATTGCTCGTACTGAAGATGACCCTGACCTGCCACAGGCGGCCAATACAGCGTTCATCATTGACCTTCCGCAAGCGGGCTGGAACGAGGTTCGCCAGATCGAGACGATGCACGGTGGAACTGGTCACTCCGAGATCCTGATCGAAGACCTTCGGGTGCATGAGAGTCAGATGCTGGGTGGCCGCGGTCAGGGGCACATGCTCGGGCAGTATCGTCTCGGCCCGGCTCGTCTCGCTCACTGCATGCGCTGGATAGCGCAGGCGGAGACGGCTCTGGACATGATGGTCGAGCGTTCCCTCGACCGCTACAGCCACGGCTCGATCCTTGCCGAGAAGCAGGGTGTTCAGTGGCTGATAGCGGACTCTGCGATGGAGCTCTACCAGTGCAAGTTGATGGTTCTGCACGCGGCATCCAAGATCGATGCCGGAGTTGACTTCAAGAGCGAGGTCTCCATGGCCAAGCACTTCGTGGCGAATTCGCTGAATCGGATCATCGACCGCTCGATCCAGGTGCATGGGGCGCTCGGCTATTCAACCGACACGCCACTGGCGCACATGTATCAGCATGCTCGGTGGGCTCGCTTCGCCGATGGCGCTGACGAGGTGCACCAGATGCGGATCGCTCAGCGAACGATTGCGGCATGGAAGGACCACGGGACAACCCGGGCTGCTACCGGCGACCTCCCCATCTGATCATGACGAACTACTTCGATCTCACAGGAAAAATCGCTCTCATCACCGGCGGCGGGCGAGGGATGGGCCGCGAGATGGCTCAGGCGTTCGCTGAGCACGGCGCGGACGTCATTATCGCCAGCCGCAAGCTCGACGTGCTCAACGCTGCCGCGGCGGAGATCGCCGAGTCAACGGGCCGTCGAGTGGTCGCCAGGCAATGCCACGTAGGGGAGTGGGATCAGGTCACCGCACTTGTCGAATCCGTATACGAGGAGTTCGGCCACATCGATGTCCTGGTCAACAACGCCGGGATGAGTCCGCTCTACCCGTCGTTGTCGGAGGTCAGCGAGAAACTTTGGCAGAAGGTCATTGACGTCAACCTCACTGGCCCGTTTCGGATGTCGGCTCTGGTTGGCGAGCGTATGCAAGCCGGCGAGGGTGGGTCGATCATCAATGTCAGTTCGACCTCTTCGATCCGGCCTGGCAAGGCAGAAGTCCCGTATGCGGCGGCCAAGTCCGCGATCAACAGCCTCACGACCGGGCTCGCCCAGACGTTAGGACCGAATGTCCGCGTCAACTGCCTGATGCCTGGCCCATTCCGTACGGACATCAGCGATGCCTGGGACTGGGATGCGATCGAGCGGATGCTGAGGCCAACGCCGATGAAGCGTGTGGGAGAAGCCCATGAGATTGTCGGAGCGGCTCTTCTCTTGGCGAGTGACGCAGGGTCCTACATCAATGGTTCGATTATTCGGGTCGATGGCGGCGTCACCGGTGTGGTCACCGGAGGCTGATCACACGCTTCGCGCTCTGTTTGCCGAGTCGAGTGATTTGCCCCCATCTGCGCAGCATCGCCCCGATCCGGGCACGTGGCTACGCTACGCGGATGGTCGATATCCGAGGGCATGCTGAGGATGGGTTTGGTGCGGTCGCCGATGCGTTCCGAGCGAACTTTGATGGTGTGGAACTGGGGGCCGGGTTCTGCCTTTATGTCGATGGCAAGAACGTTGTTGAGCTGACCGGCGGCTACGCCGACGTTGAGCGAACTCGGCCCTACGACGATGACAGCCTTCAGCTTGTCTTCTCGTCTACCAAAGGCGTAGCGGCGATTTGCCTCGCCATGCTTTTTGATCAAGGGGTGCTTGACTACGAGGCAAACGTGGCGTCCATCTGGCCGGAGTTTGGTGCCGCTGGCAAGGAGAACATCCCGATCAGTTGGCCGCTCAGCCATCGCGCCGGGCTGGCCACGGTTGATAACCCGCCACCGTTAGAGGAAGTTCTCAAGGTTCAGCCGGTTCTTGATGCGCTGGCCGACCAAGCCCCACTGTGGGAGCTCGACGGCAGCCATGGCTACCACGCCATCACCTACGGCTGGATTGCCGCAGAGATTCTGCATCGGTTGACGGGGGTTCGGATGAACGCGTGGCTCCAAGAACATGTGGTCACGCCACTCGGTGCGGAGTTTTGGATGGGGCTTCCCGAGGCGCAGAACCATCGGGTATCACCCGTGCGAGCTGCAGCGCCTCCCACTGACCCGGCTGCCCTCGAGCGGATTCTTGCCATGTTTGCCCCCGGGGCGATGGGTGGCCGGGCCCTCACCCTTGACATGTCGCTGGGGCTGCTCGACGCAGATATGTCGTGGAACCGGCCCGATGTGTGGCCATCGGAGATCCCGGCCGCGGGTGGCATCACCAATGCTGCATCTCTTGCCCGGATTTATGCCGCCACCATCGGCGAAGTCGATGGCGTGCGGCTTTTCGGTGATGACACGCGAACGTTGGTTACCACGCCGGTTACCTCGGGGATGGATAAGTCACTCTTGCTGGATACCAAGTTCGGCATGGGATTCATGCTGACTGATGGCATCTTGCCGTGGATTGGCCCGCGTACGTTTGGACACGTAGGCGCCGGCGGGTCGGCCGGGTACGCCGACCCTGACCTTGGGATCGGTTTCGGATACGTGATGAACCAGATGGCGCCCGGAATCTTGGGTGATGAGCGCTCGGGCGCTCTCACGGCGGCGGTACGCGGCTGTCTCTAGTCGCGCTGAGTTCCGACCTTCAAGTCCTTGAAGGGGATGCCCTTGTCGACGGAGATGTCGCGAGGCAGGCCGAGCACGCGGTCGCCGATGATGTTTCGCTGGATCTCGTTGGTGCCGCCGGCGATGCCCATCTGAAGGCCGGTAAGGGCGAGGCGTTGCCATGTCGCTCCGGCGGCATCGCCCCACGCCATGCTTTCGACGCCGACGATCTCGAGCGAGAGGTCGCGATACAGATTGCCAATGTTGGTGGCGATCAGTTTGGTGAGCGAGCCACCGGGTCCAGGGGTTTTGCCGGCCTGAAGTTCGGCCCGAGTACGCATCCGCACGAGTGATGCGGTGGTCTCCATTTCGCGGAGCTTCATCAGCATCTGTCGAATGACTGGATCGGTGATCTTGCCGTTCTTTTGGGCGACCTCAATGAGTTGATCACTGCGACTGGTGCTGATGCCCGACGTGGTACCGGTGCCAATGGCGACGCGTTCGTACATCAACATCGCCGTGGCCATGTTCCAGCCGTTGTTGAGTTCGCCCAGAAGGTTCTCGAAGGGGATACTGACGTCTGTGAAGAACACCTCGTTGAAGTGTTCGCCGCCGTCGATCTGGTGAATTGGGCGGATCTCGACCCCGGGCGTATCCATGGGCACAATGAACATCGATATGCCTGCGTGCTTGGCGACTTCAGGGTTGGTGCGAGCCACAATCACCCCGTAATCGGAGAGGTGGGCGAGTGTGGTCCAGACCTTCTGGCCGTTGATGACCCAGGTGTCACCGTCGCGCTCGGCCTTCGTCTGAAGACTTGCAACGTCGGAACCAGCCCCCGGCTCTGAGAACATCTGGCACCAGACGGTGCGGGCGGCGATGTTGTCGGAGAGATACGCCGCCTTTTGTTCATGGGTGCCGTACTCGTTTGTCATGGGAAGACACATGCCGTGGCTGATTGTGAGTTCGCCGGTCATGTCCGGGTACTTGGCGTATTCCTCTCGCCAGATCTGGTCATGTTGCCTGGAGAGACCCTGTCCCCCGTACTCCACTGGATAAGTGATGCCGGCGAGTCCGGCGTCCTCGAGTGCCGCTTGGAACTTCTTGCAGTAGCGCATGCGTGCAGCGCCGCGCTCTTCAGGCGCCCCGTCGAGATGAATGCCTGTGGCGTTCTCGTCGAGGAACGCGGTGCACTTGGAGCGAAAGGCGTCAGCTTCGCTGGGGGAGAGGGCGGTGTCCGGCATCGGAACTCCTGGAAGTTAGTAATCGTTCACATACTAGCGGCCGGGGTGGATGGCGTGCGAACCCACGCCACCATCACACTCGTCGATCGGCGGCCTGCGTCTAGGGTCGGCGCATGGGAATTAGACGAGTCGTTACTGGCCACGATGAGACCGGACATGCGGTGTTTGTTTCAGACGCGGTGATTGAACCGATCACGCTGGCGTTGGTACCTGAAACCGAGTTCTACAGACTTTGGGGCTCTGAGCAGAGGTCGAGCTTCCCTGACAATGGAGCGGAGCCGGTAGCGCCGACATACTTCCCCGGCCCGAACGGCTTTCGTTTCGGCGTTTTCACGGTGGCGCCGAACACAGCGGTCTTCACCGAAGACTTTGACGTCGGGGCTGCTCTGGTCGAGATGGAAGAGAAGCTCCCAGGGATGGCCGCTCACATGGAGCCCGAAAATCCTGGGATGCATACGACAGCCTCGATCGACTACGAGTACGTCGTGTCAGGACGGGTCGTGTTGGAGCTCGATGACGGTGCAACTCGAGAACTCGGCCCTGGTGACACCGTCATCCAAAACGGCACACGCCACGCATGGAGGAACCCATATGACGAGCCGGCCATGATGGCCGTCGTGCTCATCGCGGCCGATCACTCAGACGTCTGAACAAGGATCGAGCGCAGGGAAATAGCGCCCGGCCAGATCGAAGTTGCGGCCGTGCTGATCTAGAGTCGCCGATGCCAAACAATGCCGATGCCAACAGTGGGGAGCGTTGATGTCTGGTGATGTATTTATCTATGACGCAGTGCGTGCGCCGCGAGGCAAGGGCAAAGCGGGCGCGCCGCTGTCGAACGTGTTACCCCATGAACTGGT
Organism: Acidimicrobiaceae bacterium; assembly: GCA_018699415.1. GTDB lineage: Bacteria > Actinomycetota > Acidimicrobiia > Acidimicrobiales > Aldehydirespiratoraceae > JAACCU01. The sequence goes on along the minus strand of JABIQM010000017.1, from coordinate 10,522 downwards.
TGGCCAACTGATCGACGAACTCGAGCGCCGTCATGGTGTCGTTCGCGACCACACGGAACGGTTCACGCTGAGCTGTGTTGGCCAGACCGGGGCACAGGGCGGCCACCTTGGACTGGTTTCCAAGCTGCAGGCCGCACTGAACGACGACGTCGTGGTCCATACGGTCAACAACTATTGTGTTGGTGGCCTGACGGCGGTGGGGAACACGGCGCTGGCGATCCGCGCAGGTGAAGCCGACCTTGCGCTGGCCGGTGGTGTCGAAATGATGTCGCATGTGCCGTTTGGCGCGGATCAGGCCAGCTTCTTTACCGATCGAGAAGTGTCCGCTGCGTTGTCGTACGCTCCGCCGGGGATTGGTGCCGATTATCTCGCCCACACTCGCGACGTCTCGCGCCAAAAGCTCGACGAGTGGGCACTGCGTTCGCACAGATTGGCGGCAGCGGCGTGGAATGCAGGTCGCTACGACAATTGGGTCCTGCCGATCGTTGACCGTGACGGGGTGGAGCTCATTGCCCGGGACGAGACGATCGCTGAGCTGTCGCCGGAGAAGCTGGTGGGGCTTACACCCGTGTTCGCGGGGATGGCTGGGGGTGCCTTTGATGACATGCTCGAGCGAGAGCGACCCGGCATGGGGCCAATCGATCATCGCCACACGATTGCGCATTGTCCGCCGATCGCTGATGGCGCCTCGGTAATCCTGCTTGGTTCAGCAGAGGCAGGCGAGCGCTACGGTTTGATGCCTTTGGCTCGCCTCGTGCATCTCGTGGAGGCTGGCGGCGATCCGATTACCCAGCTCACTGCCGGCGTGAAGGCAATGGATCGAGTCCTTGACCGAGGTGGCTGGTCGCTCACCGATATGGACGTGGTCGAGTACATGGAAGCATTCGCTGTCGTACCGGCGTTGTTCGAGCGGCGCGACGATGTCGACATGGATCGGGTCAACGTCAATGGTGGCCATCTGGCGATGGGGCACCCGATGGGAGCGACGGGCGCAATCCTGATCACGGCGACCGTGGCTGAGATGCGGCGCACGGGGGCTGCGCGGGGGATCACTGTGGCCCACGGAGGTGCCGGCGTTGGCGTCGCGGCAGTTCTCGAGTCGGTCTAGCGGCTACAAGGATCTGAAGGCGAGATTGAGGCCCTTCACGGTGATGACGATCATCGTGGGATGGAGCCTTTGATGCTCACACGATGGATGTCGCGGGTGTCATCGCCGTAGTCGTGAACGGCGTAGTGCATGGTGCAGCGGTTGTCCCACATCACCACATCACCGGTCTGCCAGTGATGGCGATGAACGTTGTCGGGCTGAACCGAGTGTTGGTAGAGGAAGTTCAGCAGCGGCACGCTCTCTGCCTCGGTCATTCCCTCGAACCTGGGCAGGGAGTCGACGGGTTTTGATATGTAGAGCGATCGACGGCCGGTTTCTGGATGTGTTCGCACGATTGGATGAAAGTTACGTGGAATCTCGCTGGCGCCAACCAAGGAAGCAAGTCGGGCTCCGGTGAACTCGCCTCTCATGCCGTCGAGCATCGCCTTCATCCCGTCAGATAGACGCTCGTATGCGTTGTATTGATTGGACCACATGGTGTCGCCTCCAACCGGAACGTCGCGCGCTGACAGCACGTTGAGCGCTGGTGGTTCATCCAGAAACGCAGAGTCTGTGTGCCAGTTTTCGGTCACGGCACCAGCCTTGCCTCGATTGTGCAGAGGCAGGACGGCAGGGTGAGACTCAAGATAGGTGACGAACGGACTGATACTGAACTCACCCCACCTCGACGCGAACTCAACGTGTTCATCGATGGTTAGAAACTGACCGGGGAACACAAGCATGCAGAACTCGTGGAAGGCCTGGCGGATTTCGGCAAAGTTCGCATCGGTGATTTTGGCGAGACGCACACCGGTCACCTCGGCGCCTATGGCGCCGCTCAAGCGTCTGGTGATGATCTCCTGGTTGTCTTGCGCCGATGGCATTCCTATCCCTTTGTTTTCAAAACGGCTGGGAGTGTGACACTGCCCGGCTCGAGTCTCGTGCCTGAACTACTCAGGATAAAACTGATCAGCCCGTAAAAGCCCGCCAAGGCAATGGCATCAAGGACCTGGCGGGTGGTGAAGTGCGCCGTGACCTCGCGCCAGCACTCCTCGCTGACAGTATTCGTGTCGTGTAGCTGATCAACTATGCCGACAAGCGCAGACTCCGCTGGAACCGCTAGTTCAGGAAGGCTTGCACCTGCGGCCGCGATCGAGTTCTCGTGCAGGCCCGTCTGCCTGCCGATGGCGACATGTTGGCGGTAGGGATACTCCCCCCGATCTCGATAGCACGAGCGGATAATGATCAGCTCTCGATGGCGGTCGTCAAGTGAGCTTCCTTTGAAGAAGTGAGCGATCAGTGGCCCAAGCGAGCGGAAGAGGTCGGCATGGTTTGCCAGGGTTGTATACACGCCGGCGCCACGACTCTCAGGCCGAAGCACGAATCTTGGCCACATGGACGTTTCGGCGAGGAGTTTGGCTGGCCACTCGCTCTCGGGAAGCGGTGCGACGCGCACGGCGTCAGCTCTACTCCAGCCTTGGGTGACATCGCTGTTGACCACGCGAAGCACGCTTTCCTGACCCGAATCGAGCGGTGTCTTGCAGGTGTTCAACACCCAACCCGCCAGACGGTAGAAGGCAACCGTTGCCATGAGGTCAAACGTTTGCGGCAGCGTGAACTGGTTCTGCAAGTGCTCCCAGGTGCTCTCGCTGATCGTGTTGTTTCCCATCAGTTCATCGACAGTCGTAAGGATGAGCCGCTCGACAGGTGCCAGCCGGGTGGTGCTTGGGCCGTCGAGTATCTCCTCGATCTCCTCGCTGGTGAGGCCCGCTTGTTGACCGATCCGGACGTGCTGGGTGAAGGGGTAAGGGGCCTGCGCTAGAGCCGTTGCTCTCAAGATGACGATTTCTCGGTCTCGTGCGGGCAGTGTTGATCGCCGCAGCAGATGGCTACCAAGGTGCAACCACGCGGTGAAAAGGTCCGGCGAGTTCGCCAGTGTCCGATACACGTTGGCGGCAGGTCGGAACTCGCCGCCAACGATTTCGTTGGCCTGGTCGATCAAACCTGTGGGCCACTCGTCAACAGGTAATGGAGCGATCCGCACACGACTCATTCGACGGCAAGCACGATCTTGCCAATATGGGCATCAGTGTTCATGTATTCGTGGGCGACGCTCAACTCATCGAGCGGAAATGTTCGGTCGAGCACCGGCTTCAACGCTCCGTCCTCGAACGCGGGTAGCAGGTCATCGGCGAATCGGGCGCTGCAGGCAAGTGCTTCTGCCGTTGATCGAGTACGGAACGTCACCCCGATGACTGACAGGCGCAGTCGAGCGACAAGATCGAGATCGATCGTGGCCTCTGCGCCTCCGTTGCGACCAACGGTCACGAAACGCCCCTCGAGATTCATCGTTTCGAGGCACGGACCGAGGAGCGAGCCGCCCACCTGGTCGATCACGACGTCGATGCCGCCGGTCGCATCACGGACCCGATCGGCCCACTGTGGCTGTGTCGTATCGACGACGAGCGACGCGCCAAGATCTCTCAACTCTCGGGTCTTCGCCGGTGTCCGTGTGGTAGCCACTATGTGACGAGCCCTGAGGTGAGCGGCGATCTGGATCGCCGCGGTGCCAACGCCGGAAGAACCGGCGGTTATCAGGATCGATTCATTGCTGGAAGCAGCGGCTGCGGTGACCAGCGCATCGTGGGCCGTGACGAACACGTTCGGAATCGCAGCGGCTCTGTCGAAGGAGAGTCCGGCGGGAATCGGCATGAGAGCGGCCACATCGACGGCAACGAACTCTGCGTGGCAGGCCGTTCCGCGGCCCATTACCCGATCACCAATCGACCAGGCACTGACGTCGCCGCCGATCGAGGTGATCACGCCGGCGAACTCGATGCCCGACGGTCGGGGACGAGCCTTTGGATTGGCGAGCTTCATAAGCGGCCGTCCAATGAGTTCACCCCGATTTATTCCTGCTCCCCGCACAGCGACCACGACCTGGGACGGGCCAGGGGTGGGATGCTCAACTTCGCGCAGTTCGAGTTGTCCGCCATCGCGACCCGGAATGATCCACCACTGTCTCACGAGCGTGATCCTACTTTGTTACCGGTCTGCCACAGGAACGATAATGGCGCCCGTTTCGTCGGCTACCTCTTTGCCTGTCCGAAGACTCGGGCACGGTCGCGCTCGCTGCTGGCTCGTCGCGACGATGTTGCAACGATGGCAAGCAGCGTTGATGTTGGCTCCTATGGAGCGCTGTTTTCTGGTGAGGCTGGTGACGCCCCCTGTGATGATCTTTATTGGCAGTCTCCGCTTGGTAGCGAGTACGAGTCGTTTGGTGCGAGCTGCGTGGGCCGCAGCTGCGGATCTTAAGAAATGTCTCGCTAGGGCGTCGCCGAGGGCGAGTGCGCCGCTCGTAGCACTGACAGTTGCCGCGGCCCGCTCAGTCAGAGGAGATCGCGTTTTCGGAACTGCCTGAGGACCGATCGGTCTCCGTCGTTGGCCCAGACCTGGCCCGGTCGCTCAGAAAACGGCGCCGAGGGTTCGTAGAACCCGGTCGATTTCTACGAGAGAAATCCGTTTCACCCGTGGTGGCGCGGAACCTTGCGCGTGCGTCGTGGGTGTGTTCACACTGTTTCGTCAGGTTGTTCACACGGCGCTCGTCCGGCGCGCCCGTTCTAGCAAGAACGTGTTACTCGTCGAAGCTGCCACAGGTGAACATGGCCTCGAAGAAGGCGGCCGCTAGAGCCTCCTCTTCCTCTGGGGAGGGATCCGTACCCGTGAGCTCGCTGCTCATCATCGTTTCCAGGGTTTCGGCGTCGAGCGCGCCGGCGAAACATTCGGCCTCTTCCTGAGTTGCGCCGTCGGCGACCATCGAATCGACCATCAACTGATTCATGTCGACACAGTCAAAGAGCGACTCAATCAAGACGAGTTCCGCACCTTCGGGCGGGTCATCCTTAGGATTCCCGGCGAGAAGCTCATCGAGCAAGTCGTCGTCGAGGCCGGCAACAATCTCGCCAGCCAGGCAACGATTCTCACTATCTGTCAACTGGACATCGTCGACGGCGCTTTCCTCTTCGAGAAACGCTATGACCTCGTCGACTCGAGCGTCGCCGCCAGAATCACCTCCGCAGGAAGCGGCGATAAATGCGATAGCTGCCACAAATACCAGTTTCTTCATACTGACAGTGTACCAATTTCGCGCGATCCACACGTTGAGGCTGCGGGAGTAACGAGACTGACGCCGCGTTAAACCCCATCCCTCGAACAGCGTGGCTCGCTCGCGCAAAGTTGTGACAGAAGGGCACCTGGACCCGCAGAACCCGCCCGATCTCTGCGAAAGAAACCGCCGAATTCTGCGAGTCCCCCGAAGTGGGGGAGTCGTAGAATTCAGTTTCGCTAGTGCTGTAGCGGAAGTCGGTGCCAGCGTTGCGGGTCTGTTCACACGGATTCGCTGGTTTGTTCACACGGTGGCATTGGCAGGGTCAGGAATTTCTTGTCCGCCTGCGCGGCATGGAAGGAGGCCTTTGGTCTCTGTTGCATTCCCTGTCGTCTCGTACGCGAACCTAGCCGTTGCCGAGAGCCCCTCGACCGGTGCCGAGGTATGGAGCCGTTGCTGAAACATCTGGCCGAAGGCTGCGATCAGGCCGCCCCTGCTGCGAAGAGACACTCATACTTCCTTCCCGTTGGGAAGGCAGGCGATGCACGGCTGTCGATCGGCGAGTTCGTTTGAGCCGCGCCTCACCCGCCGGACGAGGGGCGCGTCTGCCCGATGACGGTGTCGGCTGCCCGTTCGCCAGAAGTGATGGCCCCCTCCACCGACGACAGGTAGGTGCCGTCGGTGCAGCTGTCGCCGGCGAAGAGCAGGCGGCCGTTGTGGCATGGCTCACCGAGCAGGCGGTAGTCGCCGGGGGCGGTGCGGGGAGTGGGGTAGGAGTAGACGCCCTGAGAAAAGGGGTCAGTGCTCCATGCCGACACTGCGGTCGCCTGCGGTGATTGGTAGGTGTCGGGGAACATGCGCTGGAGGGCGGCGAGGGTTACCTGGATGGCGGTACCGGGGTCGCGGGCGGCCTGCACGGCCGGTTGGGCGGCGCAGATCGCCACCAGGCAGGCGGCCGAGGGCGCGCCGGGGGACGCGCCAGCGGTGTCACTCACGTCGATGAACACCGATCTCGGGGTGATCGGATCGGGCACGCTCACGAAGTGCAGCGAGCGGGAAGGTTTCCGTCGCCAGAACGGGTTGGGAAAGCTGAGGGCGATCTTTTCGACCTGGCCGACCCCCATCCGATCGATCGCGCCCTGCTTGGCGTCCGGGAGCGGGGGGTCGAAGGTGATGGCATCGGCCTTCAAGACCCCGATGGGCACGGTGACGATCGCGTGGGAGCCCTCGAAGGTGGCTCCGCCGCTGGTCTCGACCGCGACGGCGGGGGTGCGGTCGGTGGGGTCGCCGCAGCGGATGGCGGTGACCTCGTGTTCGAGGAAGATGCGCTCTTGGTCGAGTGGGTCGGCCAGGACGTCGACCAGGTGGCGGTACCCGCCGGTCACCATGACCGAGGTCTTCTCCTCGTAGCGGAGGTATTCCCATGGCCCGTCGCTGAAGGCGTTGGGGTGGGTGTGGCCGACCGGACCCCCGTCGAGGAGCTCGGTGGTGGCCTTCAACAGGTATTCGTCCTCGCGGCGGGGGGCGTCGCCGAGAGCGGTGTCGATCCGTTCGCCGAGGTTGGTGAACTCGCTCGTCGGCGTTGCGAGGCGGTGGCTGCGCCAGCCGAGCCGGCCCATGGCGAGGAGGGTGCGGACCCGGCCGAGCCACCGGCCGGTCCGCTCGTCGTAGATCCGGACGTTCGTCAGTCCTGGCCAGGTCGGTTCGACCCCGGCGCCGACAGCGGCGAGCAGGTGGTAGGCGCGGTTCGTCTTGTGGTCGTCGATCCAGGCAGCACCCATGTCGACCCAGGCGGTGTCGGAGCCGTCGACGTCGATGGTGTGGATGCGGCCGCCGAGTCGATTCCTGCCCTCCACGACGACCGCGTCGATGCCGGTCTGTTGTAGTCGGCCAGCGGCGGCGAGGCCGGCGACCCCGCCGCCGATGATCACGACCCGGCCGGGGTGGTCGTCGCCCATGTCAGATCGCTGCGCCGACTGCGGCCAGTCCGGCGAGCGTGGTGCCGGCGCCAAGCAGGGCGCGGTAGGCGGTCGGGTGGGGAGGCAGCAAGGATGGCCAGACCGCGGTGAGGGCAAGAATCAGGGTGGCCACGACGGCGATCGTCACCCCGAAGGTGCCACCGATCCCAACTCCGGCGATGACGGCGACCGCGGAGACGGCCAGCGCGGTGAGGCCGACGCTGCCCCAACGAGGCACTTGGGGGAAGACGATCTCGTCCGACTCGGGTGGGACTCGGGTGCTGCCAAGGGCGCGGGCTGCCCGGAACGCGCTGAGGGCGGCGCCGGCCAGGAACGAGACGCGGTGGGTGTAGTCGCCGCAGAGATGGATGTTTCCCACTGGAGCTTCGAGGTGGGGGAGGACGTCCAGGTAGTACTCGGGGGAGAGTTCCAACTCGCCGTCCATGTAGCGGGTGACCACCGTGTGGCGGACATGGGCGTCAACGTCGTGATCGGCCAGTATCCGCCGCAGGTCGGCCAGCACCCGGTCGACGATCTGCTCATCGCTTTGGGCTCCCAGTTCGGCGATGAGGTTGGTCTCGTCGGGAGGGACCGAGACGAAGCAGTTGTACACGACCGGGTCGTCGGGACCGAGGGGCTGGTCGAAGGTGGCGTCGATCAGGCCGGGGAAAATGGCGTCCTCGCTGAGGACCCCCACCCAACGGGGCCAGGTGAATCCGGGGTCGAGGAAGACGCTGACGACGATGATGGGGCCCCATCGCAGTGAGGTGAGGGCCTGGTGGGTGGCCGGTGGGAGTTCGGGAACGGTTGCGGTGACGACCGAAGGCGGGGTGGCCATCACGACGGCCCCGGCGGTGACGGTGTGCTCGGTGTCGTCGGTGCGATATGTGACCGAGACTCTGTCGCCATGGTCTCTCACCTCGCGCACTTCGGCTCCGGTGGTGGCACGGTCGCCGATGCGGTCGGTGAGTTCGTCGGTGATGCGCTGGGTGCCGCCCTCGACGAAGGAGAGTTCGGCAACCACGTCGAATGTCAGGAGTGCCCCGACCCCCCCGGCGGTGCGTTCAGGCTTGGCGACGCATGCGCCGCGCATGTAGGTGTTGACGGGGCCGAGCACTGCGGGTGGGTAGCCGTTTTGCAGGTCGGCGAGTGTCGCGGTCATGAGTGCACGCCATCGGGGATCGTCGGCGGGAAGTTCGAAGGTCTTGGATGCCCGGTACATGGCCGAGAACATTCGGATCCCGTGGAAGAGGTTGCCGGGCCGAAGCAGGTATCCGAAGTCGTCGAGGAGTTTTCCGCCCATGTGCAGCGCGTAGGGCGAGGAGCCGCCGGCATGGGGAGTGCGTTCGATGCCGAGTTCGTCGATAAGGCGCACGAAGGTGGTGTCTTCCTCGTTGAAGAACTGGGTGCCGACATTGATGGTGGAGTTGCCGATTGTGACGGTCTCGACCTTTCCTCCGAGGCGATCGGTTCGTTCGAGGAGGAGGATCGATTGGTCTCGGAGCAGATAGGCGGCGGTCAGGCCGGCGATGCCGCCGCCCACGATCACGACGTCGTGGTCGGGTCGTTCGTCTAGTGTCACATCGCGTCCCCTCCGTCGGTGTGACATAATAGCTATTACGTAACCACTGTTCTGTCAAGGGGAGGTTGATGTGCCCAAGGTCGTCGACCGAGCAGAGCGGCGGGCCGCGATCGCGGCTGCTGCCGCCGCAGCCATCGCCGAGGATGGGATCGAGGCCGTCACCATGAAGGGGATCGCTGCTCGAGCCCACGTCACCACCGGTGCCGTCACTCATTACTTCAGCGACAAGGACGAGGTGGTCCTCGAGGCGCTGCTGCTGGTCGACACCTCGATGAGGGCCCGATTCGAAGCTGCACTCCGGCGCGACGACTCCATCGTCGACGCCTTGCTCGCCGCCCTGCCCCACGACACCGAGTCGCGGCGTGACTGGAGCGTTTGGCGGGTGTTCAGCGACCGGGCGTCGCGCAACGAGGTGCTTCGGTCCCAGTTCCGGGAGTCGACCGACGCATGGCTGGAGGCTGCGGCCACCGCCCTCGCCGTTCGGCACGGGTGTTCCCTCGAGGACGAGCGACTCGATGCCGAGGTCGTCGTCGCCACCGTCGACGCCATCGGTGATGCGGCGAGCGTCGACCCGGACTCGTGGCCCACCTCGCGGCAGCGGGCAGTGCTGGCGCGGGTGCTCGAGGCGTTCGGACGCTGACCGGTCTTCGACGGGCCACAAAACAACGAAAGAGGACCCGCAGAACCCGGCTGATTTCTACGAGAGAAACCGCCGAATTCTACGAGTCCCCCGAAGTGGAGCTGGAGGGAATCGAACCCTCGTCCGTCAGGTGGTCACCCAACGCGCTACGACCATTCCCGTATTTCTGACTCACGGCAGTCAGCTCGTCGGGTCGAGTGGGCACGAGGCCCCGCCGCCGGATCTTTCTCCGATGTCAGCGGTCTTTGCCGGCTGTCAGTGGTCTTTCCCTACTGTCCACCAACGCTTCTGGTGCCAGGCTGCGATGGTCAGGCCCCGCGTGGCATTGCTGCTCGCGATGACTCTCTACTTACTGACCTAAATCAGGCAGCGAGAGTGAGATCGTCCGTATTGGCGTCTCTGTGTTTGCCCCGTTTTAGGAGTCTGAGCAACTCCGGTCGCACGCTTAAGCATCCTGGTCCCAACGTCGAAACCGATCAGCCCCGTTGTGCCGTCGTTTGTCAATGTACGGCCCCAGCGGTTCCGAAGAACTGCCAGGAATCTTCATTGTAGCGCGCACCTGTGACATGGCGCCTCCGGTCCGATCTTGTACTTACGGTGTATTCGTCTAATGTGACGAGATGAGCAATGGCGCTATTGACGACGATGCCCCAGTTCCAACCCCTGGCCAAGAGGCTTGGGACGACCACAGCCCGGTCACGGACTGGAATACGGACTACGACATTCGCGACGAAGCCTACGTGAATGATCCGTATCCGATTTGGGCCGAGATGCGTGCCCAGTGTCCGATTGCCCACACCGATCGCCTGGGTGGTTCATGGAACCCGACCAAGTTCGACGACATTCGGGCCATGGCCAAGATGGTGCCCGAGTTGTCGTCGCGTCAGATCCTGGTGATGCCGCCTCCTCCTGGGATGGAGGAGCAGTCGCGTTACGAACAACAGATTGCCGCGGCACCGATCACGGCCGATCCACCGATCCATGACTGGACTCGGCGGATGCTTCTGCCGGCGTTTGCTCCCCGTGCCGTCACCGCCTACGAGGAGTACACCGAGGAGCTGTGTCACGAGCTGATCGATAAGTTCATCGAAGAGGGCGAGTGCGACGGCGCAGTCAACTATTCCCAACAGATCCCACCGCGGGTGATCGC
>JABIQM010000018.1 GCA_018699415.1 Acidimicrobiaceae bacterium | reverse complement strand
GGCGGTGGGACTCATGGGATTGATCGCCGACACCGTCATGACAAACGGCGGGCGTGTCACCGGCGTCATCCCCGCCGGGTTGTTCTCCGCCGAGGTCGGCCATCGCAACCTCACCACACTGGAGGAGGTCGGTTCAATGCACGAGCGCAAGGCGCGAATGTATGAACTGTCCGATGCGTTCATTGCACTGCCTGGTGGCTTTGGCACACTCGAAGAGCTGGCGGAAACCTTGACGTGGAACCAGATCGGGTTGCTCACCAAGCCGGTCGGAGTGCTGGACGTAGGTGGCTTCTGGCAGCCGCTGCTCGCACTCTTTGACCGGATGGTCCACGACACAATCCTCAAGCCAAACAATCGCAAGATCCTTCTCGACGATCCCGATCCTGCATCGCTCCTTGACCGTCTCAGCGACCAAGATCTGACCTACGAGCCAAAGTGGATCGGCGGCCCCGACAAGACCTGATCCACGAACTCGACGCCACCGCGAGTATGGGTTTAAAAAACGCGAAAGAATGGGGTTATGGCCACGACTGACACCTACGTCCAGGGGAACTACGCACCCGTGCGCGAGGAGATTACAACTGAGGATCTGAGAGTTACCGGCGCGATTCCCGCTGAGCTCGACGGGCGACTATTGCGGATCGGTCCGAACCCGGTGGAAGACGCTGCCGCCGATGATCACTGGTTCACCGGTACAGGAATGGCTCACGGCGTGTGCCTTCGCGACGGCAAGGCCGACTGGTACCGCAATCGCTATGTGGTGTCGGACCGCGTCAGCGAGGCGTTGGGCCGACCGATCACGCCTGGCCCCCGCTTCCACGACAGTGAGGGCACTGCCAACACCAACATCATCGAGCACGCAGGAATGACCTTGGCGATCGTCGAAGCTGGCGGCCCGCCCGTGCTGCTGACCGACGAGCTCGAGACGATGGAACGCATCGACTTCGGTGGCACGCTCGATGGGTCGTTTTCTGCCCACCCCAAGCGCGACCCGCTGACCGGGGAACTCCATGTCGCCACCTACCACTGGACCTGGGACTTCGTCCGCTATCTCGTGGTCGACACCACTGGATCGGTACGCCATCACGTCGACGTCCCCGTCGGGCACAGCCCAATGGTGCACGACATCGCCATCACGGAATCGTCGATCCTGTTGCTCGATTTCCCGTGCCACTTCGACCTCGATATCGCCATGACCGGCGCTCAACTCCCCTACGTGTGGAAGGACGACCAACCGGCCCGTGTTGGGGTTCTCCCCCGCGATGGGAGCGCCGAAGACGTGCGTTGGTGCGAGGTTGATCCTTGCTATGTGTTCCACCCGATGAACGCGTTTGACCTCGGCGATGGGCGGATCCAGCTCGACGTTGCTCGTCACAACTCCGTCTTCGACAAGGTCCGCAACGGTCCGAGCGAAGGCGACCCAACACTTGATCGCTGGATCCTCGATCCTGCAACCGGCAGGACCGAGGAAACCCGCTTGGACGATCGCTCTCACGAGTTCCCCCGTCATGACGAACGGCTTGAGGGCCGAGAGAGTCGCTGGGGCTACACGGTCGGATTCACAGGGGCGGAAGGGCCCGCCTACAAACATGACCTCATCAATGGCGGGATCGAAGTCCACCCATTCGGTACGGGCCGCGTGAGCCAGGAAATGGTCTTCGTTCCGCGTGCCGCCGACAGCGCCGAGGACGATGGCTGGTGCATGTCCTACGTCCACGATGCCAACACCAGCACTGCGGACGTCGTCATCTTGAACGCCCAGGATTTCACTGGCGATCCGGTCGCCACCATTCATCTCCCCCAGCGGGTGCCGTTCGGCTTCCATGGCAACTGGGTGCCGACCACGCCATAGCCGAATCACCAGAGAACCTGGGACCTGACGTGTTGAACGCTCTAACATTTAGACATGTCTGAAGCCGCCAACGCCCCCTCCGCTCGTACGACTCTTCGTCGGGGCGCCGACCGCGCCGTGTACGAACGCAACCGTGTACAGGAGATTCTTGACGCCGGTCTGATCGCTCACGTCGGCGTGCAGACCCCCGATGGGCCGCTTGTTCTCCCGATGGCCTACGGCCGTGACGATGAGAAGTTGTACCTCCACGGCGCTGCCGCCAACCACCTTCTCGGCACCGGCAGCGGGCACGAGATCTGTGCCACGGTCACGCACATCGACGGTCTCGTGATGGCGCGGACGCCGTTCCATAACTCAATGAACTATCGCTCGGTCGTCGTCCGCGGACTCGCCACAAAGATCGAAGATCCTGACGAGAAGCTGCGCACACTCAAACTGATCACCGATCACGTGGTGGCGAATTGGGACGAGGGCCGCGGCGTAAGCGCAGTCGACAACCGCAAGACGCTGGTTCTCGAAATGTCACTCGACGAGGCGTCCGCCAAGGTCCGCGATGGCGACCCGATCGACGAGGAAGACGACATGGCCGGTCCGTGGTGGTCCGGCGTGATCCCTATCGAGACGCGGTTCGGAGAGGCCTACCCGGCCGCCGACTTCGCCGGTTCCAACGAGATGCCCGCCCAGTACAGCGCCCTCGCTGGCAAACTGCCCGAAGAGCGCTGAGCAACGCACGTTTGGGGACAGACCCCAAACGTGCGTTGTCGAAACGGGCGTTGTCAGATCACCTTGAAGGCGGCTCGCAATTCGGCAACGAACAGGTCGGGCACTTCCCACGCAGCGAAGTGGCCGCCGCGGTCGAGATCGTTCCAGTACTCGATATTGGCGTAGACCTTCGGAGCCCATCGGCGCGCCGACGGAATGATCTCCGCGGGGAACGTCGAGATCGCAGTGGGGATCTCGACAACACCTCGCGTCGCTCCGACACGGGTCTCCCAATAGATTCGGGCAGAAGACGCAGCCGTGGCGTTGAACCAGTAGATCGAAATGTTGTCGAGGATTTCGTCACGGGTAAGCGCCGATTCGGGGTTCCCATCGTTATCGGTCCATGCCCACATCTTCTCAGCGATCCAGGCGGCTTGGCCGGCTGGCGAGTCAGTAAGTCCATAGCCGAGCGTTTGTGGACGCGTTGCCTGCTGCTTGAAATAGCCCGAGTCGACCTCGTCGTAGTACTTGAGTGCCGCCAGAGAGGCCCGTTCGACCTCATTGGGGTTTTCCAGATCACCGGAGCCGGGCCGGGCGATCGGCATATTGGTGTGGATCGCCTCAACATGCCCAAGCGCCTGCCAGCCAATAGCCGAGGTGACCGCCGCCCCCCAGTCACCGCCTTGGGCAACATAGGCGTCGTAGCCGAGTCGGACCATGAGGACGTCCCACATCTCGGCGATCTTCCCGATGGATGTACCAGCCGAAGTGGGCTTGGCACTCCAGCCATAACCAGGCATCGACGGGAGAACGAGATGGAAGGCGTCATCGGCTGAACCACCATGCTCGGTTGGGTTGGTGAGCGGGCCGATGATCTTCATGAATTCGGCAACCGACCCCGGCCACCCGTGGGTGATAATCATCGGCCGTGCATCTTCATGAGGTGACCGCACATGCATGAAATGAACGTCGATTCCATCGATCTCGGTCAAGAAATGGTCGTATGCGTTGATCTCCGCCTCGAAGCGCCGCCAGTCATACGACGTGGCCCAGTAGTCGCACAGTTCCTGGATGTAGGCCAAAGGAGCCCCTTGGCTCCAGTCATCGACCACTTCTTTCTCCGGCCAACGCGTCCGTGCCAGACGCTCACGCAGATCGGCGATCTCTCCGTCAGAGACGGCCACGGTAAAAGGGCGGATGTCGTCACTCATGCCCAGATCGTCGCCCGAGTATGGGGACGACTGCAAGACGACTGCCGTCAATCGTCGAGATCACCCGTCATCAAGTCGGGTGACCCGATGCATCAGAGTGCTCACCCGGCTGTGTTCAACCGTCGATTTCGAGCCATGACTCAATTCGTTCGTTGACCTCTCAGCCGCGGTGAGTTGCCGATCTTCAGCGACCATCCGCTGATGGACCCGATCAGACAGGCAGGTCGCCGTCTTCGATGGCGCCATCAAGGATCGCTTCGGCGGCTTCCCAGACTGAGGGAAGACCCCACGCAATCTTGCCGTTGACCTCTTTGACCTGATGCGCCTTGATGCCGTGGCGCTTCCAACTCCCACCGCCGATCGCAAGATTGAGCAGCATGGGCTGGAGCCTGTCGCACGAATAGGCAAAGCGTGCCTCAGGGGTTTCACGAGCCTCGTACTCGTCCCATAGGGCTCGGAGTTCTGATGCCTGCGGTTCGGGGAGCAAGCCGAAGATCCGATCAGCGGCTGCAACCTCCTCGGCCTCCTTGCTGGCCCGAGCCTCCGCGTCATAGATAAACACGTCGCCAGCATCGATCTCCACAATGTCGTGCACGAGCAGAATCTTGATCGCCCGCTCGGTGTCGACTGGCGGGTCAGCCAGTGGAGCGAGCGCCATCGCGGTCATCGCCAGATGCCATGAATGCTCAGCCGAGTTCTCCTGGCGGCTCTTGTCAGCGAGCAGGGTCTGGCGAAGGACCGACTTCAGCTCGTCAAGCTCATAGATGAACCGCAAACGCGCCGCGAGATCGTCGCCGAACTGGCTGGCAATGTCGAGGGCACGTTCCTTATCCACGGTCGGCACCGCGCTCAGCCCAAAGCTCGTGAAGTCGGGCCGCCTGCCGTTGCGCACCGATAGCTACGCAACGTTCGTCGAAGCCAGGTTGGGGGCCAAGCCAGGCCATCTCATCGACAGTCGCACTCACCGGGGCCTCGATATCGACTGTGGCGATGCGACGAAAAAGGAGGGCATCCTCGAAATGATCTCGCAACATGAGGGCCAATTTGGTGGCGCCTCTGACCTCAACATCCCACTCCTCGACGTCGAGTGGGATCGCATCGATGTGACCATACCGAGTCAGCACCGCAGCAGCGGACTTTGCACCCCAGCCCGGAAGCCCGGGGAATCCGTCGGCGGTGTCGCCGACGACGCCGAGATAGTCGGGGATCGACTCGGGAGGCACGCCGAACTTCTCAATCACGCCGGCTCGGTCATAGGTGATCTCACGGCGGCGATCGAGTTGAACAACCCGGCCATCGGCGGTGACGCACTGAGCCAGGTCCTTGTCCGGAGTACAGATGATGACTTGCTCCACACGGTCGTCGGTAGCTGCCATTGCCGCCCCTGCCGCCATGGCATCGTCGGCCTCGTGAGTGACCTGAGGCCAAACCTCAAACCCGGCGAGATCAAGGAGTTCTTCCATCTCAGGGAACTGGGCGAAAATATCGGGGTCGATATCGGACCCATCCTTGTAGCCGTCATACAACTCGTTGCGCCATGACCTGATCACGTGGTCGGTGGCGATCCCGATATGGGTGGCTCCGCCCGACACAAGGTCCAAGACCGTGCCGAGCACACCTCGTTGCGCGCCGAGTCGAGGTTCCTTGTTGGCCGGAGAGAAGTGATACCGAAAGAGTTCATACGTTCCGTCGACCAAGTGAACCTTCATTGCCCTGAGTCTGCCATCATCAGGCACACCATGTCTGTGCCCCATACCGGACTTCCGATCGAAGACCAGATTGCCGAGCTCTCTGCCGCGCTAGGAACCACCAGCCACGCCGTGCTCACCGCCGAGCCGGGCGCGGGAAAGACCACCGTTGTCCCCCTCCGGCTACTCAAGGCCGACTGGCTGGGTGATCGCAAGATCGTCATGCTGGAACCACGGCGAGTCGCTGCTCGCGCTGCCGCTCGCCGCATGGCCGCGATGCTCGGCCAGGAACCAGGGCAGACCGTTGGCTGGGTGACGAGAGACGATCGACAGATCGGGCCAACCACTCGCATTGAGGTAGTGACCGAGGGGGTATTGACGGCTCGCCTCGTTCGGGACCCGACACTCGCCGGTATCGGGCTCGTGATCTTCGACGAGTTCCACGAGCGCTCGCTGCCCGGCGACACCGGCTTCGCTCTTGCACTCCATGCCCGTGTAACCGCTGGGCTTGACGCTGCCCTCCTCGTGATGTCGGCCACGATCGATTCCCAACAGATCTCAATGGCGCTTGGTGGGGACGGACCTCCGGCGCCCGTGATCGAAAGCCCGGGTCGCACCTTCCCAGTCGAGCTCGTGTGGCGGCCACGTAAAGCTCGCTCCCCTCTCGTTCCCGCCGTAGTGAAGACGGTGGTCGAGGCCTTGCGCTCAAGCGGCGATGTGCTCGTCTTTCTTCCTGGTGTCGGGGAGATCCGTCGAACGGAACGAGAGTTGGCGGCGGCAGTCGGCCCCGAGGGGCCAGCCATCCTCCCTCTCCATGGCTCGCTGGCCGCCGTTGAGCAAGACGCTGCACTCATCGCCCGCGCATCTCGGCGAGTCGTCCTCGCCACGGACTTGGCTGAGACCAGCCTGACCGTGGACGGCATTACTGCCGTGGTCGATGCCGGACTCGCTCGGGTGCCGCGTTTCGATACGCGTACCGGCATGACTGCACTCACCACCGTCAGTACCTCCCGAGCGTCAGCCGACCAACGCGCGGGTCGCTCCGGACGGCTGGGCCCGGGCATGGCCTACCGACTCTGGTCGAAGCTCGAACACGCCAGTCGTCCACCATTCCTCCCGCCAGAGATCACCGAAGTTGAGGTCGCATCGCTCGTGCTCGACCTTGCGAGGCGGGGCATTCGTCATCCGTCCGAATTGCCATTCCTTGACCCGCCGGCAGAATCTGCATGGGCCGCAGCCGTCGAGCTGCTCGAACGTCTTGGCGCCTTGGATGCTGGCGGTCTCCCGTCGAAACTCGGCTTGGCCATGGCGGATCTTCCCCTCCATCCCCGCCTCGCCCGGATGGTCGTCGACGCACGCGATCCTTGGCTTGCCTGCCTTCTCGCTGCGCTGCTCGAGGACCGTGATATTTTGCGCGGCAGACCGGCCGACCTCCCCGCCGATATGGGTGAACGGCTCACCTTGATCTTGGACCGGGACCGCCATCACCACGACGCTGACCTTCGAGCCATCCAGCAGGTTCGTCGTCGAGCCGACGACTTGGCCCGGCGCCGCGCCATCGCCACTGGTGACGTTTCCACCAACGACATCGGCCGCACTCTGCTGCTCGGATTCCCCGACCGCCTCGCTCGGCCTCGAGCAGGAATCCGTGGGCGCTGGACACTCAGCGATCAACGATCTGCGAAACTCGATCGGCAGGACTCGCTCGCCGATGCCCGCGGCCTTGTGGCTGTCGATCTCGGGGGCCGACCGAAGGAGCCCGTCATCAACCGAGCCGCTCGCCTCGAAGCCACAATCGACCATCTCGTGTACGCCACGCCAGACCTCGACGCGACCCTCGCGGAGATTGTCGAGCAGTGGGGAGTCACCCCAACCACCGGCGGCAGCCACGACGGCCGCGGCACTCGCAACGTGCTGTTGGCGCTCGGCGCTCTGACCTATCTCGAAGTCATCGGGCCCGACGCCGACCAACCCAAACCAGCAGATCCACGTCCGTTCGGCATCGATGATCTGGACGCGCCAGCCCTCGTCAATTGGGCAGCCGCCGTCCCGGATCTCGATGCTTGGATTGAGTGGGCGCGTAGTCGCGGCGTCGACCCTGGCCCCGCATCGGACATGCAACGCACAACGCCGGACGGCCAAGTGTTGCAGTGGAGGTTGACATTCCCCCTTCCAGAGGGCGATGGCATCTTGCCATTTCTCATCGAGTGGCCGGGCGAGACACCAGCAGCTACCTCAGCACCAGGCCTCACGCTGATGGAATTGTCACTGCGCCACCCCGATCCCGCAATGGCAAGCCGACTTCATGAATACGCAGTGCCGGTCGAGTGCGAGCGAGGCGACCGAAAGCTGAGCGCCACCATCTTCGGCCCGTCTGGTGTGATCGAACTCAGCTGATAAGCATTGACGCCAAGACAAGCTGGGACCTGTCACCAGCGTGTTTTACTCCTGCACAAGTTCGATCAGGGTGCCGAACGAACCTTTGGGGTGCACGAAGGCCACGGTGGTGCCACGCGACCCGGGTCGAGGAGCGACGTCGATCGGTGTTGCGCCCGCTTCGATCATCTGGGCGAGAGCGGCCGCACAGTCGTCGACGCGGTAACCGACATGATGGAGTCCCTCACCACGCTTCTCGAGGTACTTGGCAATAGGTGAGTCGGGACGGGTGGCGGCGGTCAGCTGGATATAGCTATCGGCGACCTTAATAAGTGCCTCTTCGACACCGTCAGAGTCGACAATTTCACGATGGTGAACTTCTGCGCCGAAGGCCTCGCCGTAGTAGGAAATTGCGGCTTCGAGATCGTTGACAGCGATGGCGATGTGATCGATTTCGGTGAGTTGCATATCGGCGAGCGTAGCCAGCAAGACCAACAGGAGCGAAGTCTCCACCACCTGATTCGCCGACAGTGAAATACTGAGAACGTGGCCATCAAACCCCAGGAGCTCGAGAATGCGAAGCTTCCGGCGGTCGACGAAGGCGGCCTCGATCCGGACGCCGTTTCTGAGCTACTGGCCCAGGCGGCGGCGCGAATTCGCGAACTCGAACTAGACGGCGTTCGTGCCATCGGCGGCACAGTCGGCGAGATGCTCGACCAGGCCGCGAAGTCCAGTGAAACGATTACCGAGAAGGCAGCTGCAGACGCAGCAGCGACTCGCAATGCCGCAGAGATTGCCGCCGTAGACTTGACGGCCGAAACCGAAGCAGCGCGCGCGGCAGCCGCGGCGTTGACCTCCGCGGCCAAGGCCCACTCCGCTGAACTTCTCGCAGCAGCGAGAGAAACGGCCGATGCACTCACGACCGGAGCAACAGCCAGCCTCGAGAAGAAACAATCCGAGGTGACGACCGAATGTGAACGCATGGCGTCTGAAGCCGCCGAGGCAGCCATCAAGAAGATCGCTGATGCCGAGCACCGTGCCGGCGAGACGATCGAAACTGCCCAGGCCAAAGCCGACACTGTCATTGGCAAGGCTCACCAAGAGGCTATGGATCGATCAACCATGGTGATCAAGGAAGCGCAGCAGCGTCTCGATCGCCTGCTCGCCGCCGAACGCGACGTGCATGACCGACTCCAGGCAGCGATATTCGACATTCGGAACTCCGTGGCACGTGTTGGCGTGGACCAAGAGTCCGAACTCGCCCTTACAGTCGAGGATCCAAGTCCAGCTGTGACTGAGGAGACGACCTGGGCCGATGACGGCCCTCGCGACGAATTCAGCAAACGGCGGAAATCCGCGTAATCCCTTAAGAACTTGCGACGAAATCAGGTCTCGAGGGCATTTTTCACTGCGCATTGCGTAATAACAGAAACATCACACCGTCATAAAACAGAAATGTTGAAGATGGTCTTGTCATCTTACTGTCAATATTGTAAAGTAATTGCAACACAAAGAGAGCGGTAGAATGAGCCAAGGCAGCCAAAAGCTGCGGACGCGAATTCGCACCCCCTCCCACTCGCTTTGTGGACTGGTCGAGGCGTCGTCCTGGGCCTGCCGGAATTTGTCCACACCGCCCGCGCAACCCGGCAGGCACAAGACGGCGCCTCGTCGCGTTCCCCCAGGTTCTGCCCGCCTCGTGGCTAACCGCCAAGCAGTGTGCGACCCTCGAGAGCCCGCCCAAGCGTCAACTCATCGGCATACTCAAGGTCACCGCCAACCGGCAGACCACTCGCAATACGGCTGACCTTTACACCCATCGGCTTCAGGTATTTCGCTAACAAAGCCGCCGTGGCCTCACCCTCGAGGTTGGGGTTTGTGGCGAGAATGACCTCTTCGATATCTTCCTCGCCAACCCGCGTCATGAGTTCCTTCACGCGGAGTTGATCCACTCCCACGCCATCAATCGGACTGAACGCACCCTGCAGCACGTGATACCGACCCCGGAACTCTTGTGTTCGCTCGATGGCCACGATGTCTTGTGAGTCCTCGACCACGCAAACCATGCGTTCTTCGCGACGGGGATCACGACAGACCCCACACTCCTCACCGCCCTCACTGAGGTTGAAACACCGGTCACAGAAAGACACACGTTCCTTGGCATCAACAATCGCTCGAGCGAGTCGAGCAGCATCCTCCGTTGGGGCTTTCAACAGATAGAACGCAACACGTTGGGCCGACTTGGGCCCGATGCCGGGAAGCCGACCAAGTTGGTCGATCAGTTCTTGAACAGCGGACGAATAGCTCACTCGGTGCCGCCGAGAAGTCCCCCAAGGCCACCAAGATCCATGCCTCCAAGGTCCATCCCACCCATTGCCCCCGACTGCCCCGACTGCAGTTGGCCCGTGGCATCGCGAAGCGCAGCAAGGACGAGATCTTCAAGCAGCGACACGTCGTCCGGATCAATGGCTTTCGGATCAATCGAGACCGATTGAAAGTTGAAGTGCCCGTCGACCTCGATCGACACCACGCCACCACCGGCTTGACCGGTGACCACCTCAGAAGCGGCCGCCTGCATATTGGCCATCATCGCCTGCGCTGATTCGAGCAAGCCACCCAGATCAGGCATGCCCCCAGCAAACGGATTTGCCGTATCAGGGTTCTCGGTTGGTTCAGGAAGGTTGCTCATGAGTGTTCTTCGTCCTCGGAGACATGGAGTTCAGCGCCGGGGAAAGCCTCGGTAAGCCGGTCAATAAGATCTTCAGTATGTGATGGCGCATCGACAAGATCATGGACATCCACCTCGTCATCGCCGGCAGGCCCGGGATTCTCCTGCAGAGGTTCGGGATCATAGGCGCCGTCGTCGTAGGGCGGCGGCTCATCGGCCACCGGTGCGAGCGCCGTATCAAGCGGTGACTCGCCAGCTACCGATGCGGGCACCGTGCTGGGCCCATAGTCCGCAACCAGAGCGGCCCACAAGGCAGCGAGTTCATCAGGCGAGCGCTTGCCCGACGATTCACCAAGAAGATCGTTGGCCGCCTTCACGACCTGCGAGCTCTCCAGACCGAAATGGATCGCAGCTAATTCCACGACTTCTCTCGGTGACTCTGGCCGGATCTCGCCAAGCTCTGGCATCGCAGAATCAGAAAGTGCGGGCGGGACTGGTGGCGGTGCAACGGGGGATGGAGGTGGTGTTTCGCTCGGGCCGGGAGCAGCCGCCGAGCCGGCGCGCTTCTCAGCTAGCGCTCGTCGCGCAGCCGCTGCCGGGCCTTTGGTGGATTTGTCGACGGGAGGGGCCGGCGCTATCGCCGGCGTGGCCGATGCCGGGATAACGGGCGGACCATCAACCAGTTCGGCCTGCTCGACAGGAGCAGGAACTGGTGCTTTGGCTACTGGTTCTGGAGTCGGGGCGACCGGGGCCGCCGCGGGTGTTGTCGCGGCAGGAATAGCAGCTGACGCTGGTGCTCCACCCGACATCTGCTGCTCAAGCCGATCGAGACGTTCGATGATTGCGTCAAGGGAACGATCGGTGGCAGGTCGGCACAACCGGACGAGCACGACTTCCAGATCGACTCTCGGATCGGGTGCTTGGCGCATTTCAACGAGTGCGATGCCGAGCGCTTCAAGTGATCGAGTCATTGCGGCGGGGCTCATCGACCCGGCCAGGCGTTCGGCCCGTTCCCGCGCCGAGACAGACAGACGAGGCGGCGGCGCGCCCATGGCAGTCAGGAAGCCGTCGCGCAAGCCGGCGAGAACGCCTTCGCCGATGGTGCGCGGATCGCGCCCGCGACCGGTGGCATCACCAACGGCAGCGAGGGCGGCGGCAACATCATGCGTGGCGAGGGAGTCGAGCAAGGTGTCAGTCGATGTGTCGATCTCGACTACGCCACCGGCAGCGACCACTCGATCAAGCGCCGAGAGCGTGTCACGAGCCGAGCCTCCACCAGCAGAGATGACGTAATCGATTGCCGCTTCGTCGACTTCGAGATTGGCATCTTCGATGATCCAGCGGACATGGTCCGAGAGTTCATCGGCGCCAAGGAGCGAAAGTTCGAATACCTGGCAGCGGCTGCGAATCGTGTCGACGACCTTGTGCGGCTCAGTGGTGGCCAGCACCCATGTGACGTGGTCAGGTGGTTCTTCGAGTGTCTTGAGCAGCGCATTCTCCGCCTGCGAGGTGAGCATGTGCACCTCATCGAGGATGTAGACCTTCGCCCGACCAGGGTTGCCGAGATTGACCTTCGACAACAGGTCACGCATGTCCTCGACCTTGTTGTTAGACGCGGCATCAAGCTCGTGAAGGTCGAACGACCGACCGTGCTCAATCGCTACACAGCTCTCACACTCACCACAGGGCTCTCCGTCCTCGCCGAGGTTCTCGCAGTTAAGCGCCTTCGCCAGCACGCGAGCCGAGGTGGTCTTCCCCGTACCGCGGGGCCCGTGCAGCAGATACGCGTGGCCGACTTCACCCTTCACCACCGCGTTCTGCAGCGCTGACACAACATGCTTCTGGCCTCGGATATCCGAGAAGCGCTGCGGTCGATATCTGCGGTAGAGCGACTGGTAGGCCATGCCCGGTCGACTCTACCTACAAGTCGCTGTTCGGCGCTGACCAGAGCGATGCCTGGACCGAAACGACGAGCGCCCGTTCCCGGGAGTGGCGGCCAGGTGATCTGCGGCACACAAGCGGCTCCGCTGAGAGCTGCTGCCTTCCGACCCTGACTCGATTCACGGACGCCTGTTGCACAGGACCCGACCACCACACCCCGGAACGGGCGCTTCAAGGAACACGATACCCTTCCTGTCCGGAACCCGCGCCGCGGGTTCCGCCAGGAGGGTTGCCAGAGCGGCCGAATGGGCACGCTTGGAAAGCGTGTGAGGTGCAAGCCTCCATGGGTTCAAATCCCATACCCTCCGCAAGCAAGGCCCGGACCCACCAGGTCCGGGCCTCTTGCGTTTTGCAGGGAGTGCCATGGCCGCTTCGGTGCGGTCGACTGCTTCGCCAACCACAAAGCGCACTCAGGGTCTCAAAGCACACTTGGGGTCTGTCCCCAGACGTGCTTTGTTGCGGGGCGTGCTAGAAGTCCACGGTGAACGCGTCGCAACACCGGTGGCGAGTCCTGCTCGGACTCGTTGGCGTCTACTCGGCATTTGGGATGGCGGTAACAGCGCTCGCTCCGATGCTGACACTGGTGCAAGAAGACATCGGCGCATCGCGTGGGTCGATGGGCCTTGCGCTGGGGGCCTGGGCGTTCATGTTCATCTTCACCGCACCGCTCGCTGGTCGGTTCATCGACAGATTTGGCATCGGGTGGGCGGTAGCCCTCGGCGGCTGCTCCGTTTCTGGGTCGCTTCTCGCTCGAGCTGACGCCACCAGTGTCTCCTCGATGTGGTTCGCCGTCGCCCTGTTCGGCGTCTTCGGCCCCCTCATTTCTGCCTCCGCACCGACGTTCGTCACTCGATGGTTTCCTGACGAAACCGAACGGCGCCGCGCGGTCGGGATTTACGTGGTCGCACCGGCAGTCGGCGGCGTGGTGATCGTCGCCACAACCAACTCGTTCCTCTTGCCGCTGTTCGACGACAGTTGGCGAAGAGTTTTGATCGCCGAGTCCGCTCTGGCCGCCGCACTCACCGTCGTTTGGGCCGTCACCTATGCGACCTCCACCAAGCCATCAATTCCGCGCCCAAAGACCACACCAGAGGGAGGCCACCTGCGCGAGCTTCTCGGATCGTCCGGCGTTCGCCTTGCACTCGGCCTGGCATTCACCGTCTTCTTCGTCAATCACTCCCTCGGACCGTGGACGGTCACCGTGGTTGAAGATCTCGGCGACTTCTCGCCGTCGGTCGCTTCGAACTGGACCGCTCTCGCCGGCCTCGTTGGTATCGGAATCTCGGCGGTGGTCCCCAACTTCGCCAACCCTCGGCGCGTTGTCGGTTTACTGATCGCCGCGTTCATCGTGTTGGCGTGTGGCCTTTGCATCACCGCGTTGGGATCACCGCCGCTCATCGTGATCGGCACGATTGTCTCCGCCGCGCGTTCCGCGCTGATCCCGCTCACCATCCTCATCTTGATGGAAGCCGACCGGGTGACACCATCCAACGCCGGCCTGGCCAATGGCATCTGGTTCGCGGTCGGCGAGGTAGGCGGTGTGACCGGTCCCTTGGTCATGGGTCTCATTGCCGACTCGTCAGCCGGGTTCACCGGCGGGTTGCTTGTGGTCGCGGGACTTGCACTCGCCACAGCGATTGGGACGCGACTGGCTACCGTGTCCAGGTGAATCGAGTCCGACTCCTTCGCCTGCCCGGCGTCATCGTCGCCGTTACGGTCGTTGTCGATCAATTGACCAAATGGTGGGCCGAGAATTCTTTGAGCGATGGTGACCCGTTCAAACTCCTGCCAACGCTCGAGTTTGACCTCGCCTACAACAGCGGCTTCTCGTTCAGCACTGGGTCTGGTCAAGGCCAATGGGTCGGCGGCCTCGTGATTCTGCTCTGTATTTTCCTTGGCACATTGGTTTGGAAGACGACCGATCGAATTCGGTTGTCAATATTCGCCACGATCCTCGGCGGTGCACTCGGCAACCTCATCGACCGCTTGTTTCGCGGTGACGGTGGGTTTCTCTCTGGCGAAGTCATCGACTTCATCGATGTCAGTTGGTACGCCGTATTCAACGCTGCCGACATCTTCGTCGTC
>JABIQM010000020.1 GCA_018699415.1 Acidimicrobiaceae bacterium | reverse complement strand
TCTCGCTGAATCAGCCGCTTCAGAGGACGGGCTCCAAAGGCTGGGGCATAGCCGCGGTGGGCGAGGAGTGCTTTCGCCTCGTCGGTGACATCGAGAGAGATCCGTCGATCACTCAGCCGTTTGCTGAGACCCACCAGCTGTATATCGACGATCTGCACAAGGTCGTCCTCGCTCAGCGCACGGAAGCGCACGATGTCATCGATGCGATTGACAAACTCGGGACGAAAGAAGTCGCCGGGTTCACCAGCCAAATTTGACGTCATGATCAAGATGACGTTGGAGAAGTCGACCGTGCGACCTTGCCCATCGGTTAAGCGGCCGTCATCGAGAAGTTGGAGCAAGACGTTGAACACATCGCTGTGCGCTTTCTCCACCTCGTCGAGCAGCACCACCGCATAGGGGCGGCGCCGGACGGTTTCGGTGAGCTGCCCGCCTTCGTCGTACCCGACGTATCGGGGCGGCGCGCCGATCAATCGGCAGACGCTGTGCTTCTCCATGTATTCGGACATGTCGATGCGGACCATGGCGCGTTCGTCGTCGAACAAAAACTCGGCCAAGCTCCGTGCGAGTTCGGTCTTGCCCACACCGGTCGGGCCGAGAAACAAGAAACTGCCAATCGGTCGGTTTGGGTCAGACAGACCGGCACGAGAACGCCGGATCGCGTTGGCGACAACGCCCACCGCCGCGTACTGACCAACAACTCGTTCGTGAAGATGCTCCTCGAGACGGATCAGCTTGTCGACTTCGCCCTCCATCAAGCGTGAAACGGGTACACCCGTCCAGCGACTGACAACCTCGGCGATATCTTCCTCGTCGACCTCTTCTTTGAGCATTGATGCTTCCGCCTGGATCTGGTCGAGGGTCTCACGAGCAGCGGCAAAGCGTTGTTCGAGCTCAGGAATCTGTCCGTAACGCAGCTCGGCAGCCTTCTCGAGATCGGTTTCGCGTTCAACGGCACTACGGACAGCTTCAAGCTCTTCGTTCACCGCACTCATCGCAGAGATGGCGTCCTTTTCCCCCTGCCAGCGAGCCGTCAGGCCTGCCAAAGACTCGGTTAGGTCGGCAAGCTCACGATCGAGATCGTCGAGCCGTTCCAGCGAGGCCGCATCCGTTTCCTTGGCCAAGGCGACCCGTTCGATTTCAAACTGACGGATACGGCGTTCGACCACGTCGATTTCAGTGGGGACAGAGTCGATCTCGATGCGCAAGCTGCTGCCCGCCTCATCAATCAGGTCGATGGCTTTGTCAGGGAGAAACCGGCCGGTGAGATAGCGATCACTCAGCACAGCCGCAGCCACCAGGGCAGAGTCCTGGATGCGCACACCGTGGTGTACCTCGTAGCGCTCCTTTAGGCCGCGCAAGATCGCGATGGCCGCCTCAACCGTTGGCGGCTCAACAAGGACCTGCTGGAATCGACGCTCCAGGGCCGCGTCCTTCTCGACATATTTGCGATATTCGTCGAGTGTGGTGGCACCAACCATGCGCAGCTTGCCGCGAGCCAGCATGGGCTTGAGCATGTTGCCTGCGTCCATTGCCCCCTCGGCGGCGCCGGCGCCGACGATCGTGTGCATCTCATCGAGAAAGGTGATGACTTCGCCGTCTGCATCCTCGATCTCTTTCAGCACCGACTGGAGACGCTCCTCGAATTCGCCGCGATACTTCGCACCGGCGACCATCGACGACATGTCGAGTGAGATCAGCCGCTTATTACGCAAGCTCTCAGGCACATCGCCTTCAACGATGCGGGTAGCCAAACCTTCAACAATCGCCGTCTTGCCGACACCGGGTTCACCGATCAGTACCGGGTTGTTCTTGGTTCGGCGAGACAACACACGGATGACCCGACGGATCTCGTCATCACGGCCGACGACCGGATCGAGTTCACCGTCACGTGCAGCCTGAGTGAGATCACGGCCGAAGCGCTCGAGCGCCTGGTATTGATTCTCTGGGTTCTGGCTGGTGACCCGTTGGGAGCCGCGCACTTCGCGAAGCGCAATGAGCAGCGCCTCGCGATCAACACCAAGGTTGTCGGCGCTGGCGAGAAGGATGTGCTCGGTCGACAGGTATTCGTCCTGAAGGTCGCTGCGGGCCTGATCGGCGCTCTCAAGGATCGACCGCAGCGACGCGGCCAGTTGCGGGTCAGAGCCATATGCGTTGGGCAGCTTGGCCAACGCCTCCTCGGCATCGGTGCGTGCCGCAAGCGGGTCGATACCTACCTTGTGCAAAAGGGGAAGGACAATGCCTTCCTCCTGCCCGAGCAAGGCAACGAGTAAGTGCTCAGGAACGACCTCTGGATGAGAAGCCCCACGAGCCGCCTCAGTAGCGGCCGAGAACGCTTCTGTGGTCTTGAGTGTCCAGCGATTCGGGTCAAGCGTCATTGTTCCTCCATCGTCATCGCAGCTACAACGTCCAATACCTTTGGTTAAACGTTGAATGGGGGGTGGTTGTCCTACTTGCCGCGTTTATAGAGCGTGATGCTCTGATTGATCGGCACCAGCTCGCCTCGGTAGTGGCGCAACGTGGTTTCAGCCGCGACATTCGCAGAATGAACGGCCTGCTCCAGCCTCTGTTCCAAATCGGCCACTCGCGCTTCGAGGATGAGAACCCGCTTCACACCGGCCAGATTGAGACCATCGTTCGTGAGTTCTTGGATGCGGTTGAGTTGAGCAAGGTCAGCATCGGAGTAACGACGACTACCGCCATCGGTGCGGGCCGGGTCGACCAGCCCCTTGCGTTCGTAGATACGCAACGTCTGCGGGTGCATGCCGGAAAGCTCGGCAGCAACGGAGATCACGTAGACAGCCCGGGTGAAACGATCGGCATCATTGTCTGGAATCGGCATGTGTGCTCCTTTCGGTTTCAGACCCCGAGGTGTGACCGGGGGCTTTGTGTGGATGCTGCGGCAAACGCCTCAACTGCAGCGCGTTGATCGTCGGTCAGCTCACCAGGCACCGCAACTTCGACACTGACCACCATGTCAGACTCTCCGCCCTTGCCCCGCAAACGGAACTTCTTGCCTGTGGCGGTGCCAGCGGGAATACGCATCTTGACGGTGTCGCCGTCAAGTGTTGGCACGATTACATCGGCACCCAACACCGCCTCGTCGAACGAGATCGGCACCTCGAGGGTGAGATCCTTGCCCGACCTCCCGAAGAGCGGATGATCCTTGACTTTCACATGGACGAAGAGGTCGCCGGGGGGGCCGCCGCTGCGGCCGGGACCACCGCGGCCCTTCAGCCGGATCTTTTGACCGGTCTTCACGCCGGCCGGAATACGGACCTTCACCTCACGGGGACGAACCTCCGTGCCCTGGCCGCGACAGGTCCGGCACGGATCCGTGATGACCGAACCGCGACCGCCACACGCACCACATGGTCGGCTCATCGAAAACATGCCCTGGTTGTCATCGAGCAGCCCGCGGCCATTGCAATGCTGGCACTTGGCCGGTGCCTTGCCGGGGGCGGATCCCAAACCCGAGCAAGTCGAGCAGGCCGCTTCGCTGGTGAGTTGGATCGAGGTCTCGAGGCCCTTCACTGCATCATCGAAATCGAGCGCGAGCTCAGCTTCGAGATCGCTACCACGTTGGGCACGCGTCTGCTGCTGTTGAGCGCCGCGACCTGAGCGGCCACCGCGGCCACCACGACCGAACAAACCGCCAAGCAGATCACCGATGTCGCCGGTATCACCGCTGTAGCCACCGGCGCCAGGACGACCACCACCACCGAACATGCCACCCATCGGTCCCATGCGACGGACTTCGTCGTAGCTCTTGCGCTTATCGTCGTCACCGATGATGTCGTAGGCCGACGACACTTCCTTGAACCGTTCTTCGGCCGCTGCATCACCAGGGTTGGCATCGGGATGCAGCTCGCGTGCGAGCTTGCGGTACGCCTTGGTGATGTCTTTGACCGACGCAGTGTCCGACACGCCAAGCACGGCGTAGTAGTCCTTCTCGAGCCATTCACGCTGTGGTTCAGCCATCGCACACCTCCTTCACCCGTTGATCCATCATCCGCCCATGCGCCAGGCTTCAGCCCTTCACCTTGACCATTGCCGCTCGTAGCACCCGACCGTTCCAGGCATAGCCGGTTCGGAGAACCTCAGCCACGACCGGACCTTCAGAGTCGTCATCAGCCGGTTCGCTGATGGCCGCCTCGTGTCGGTTGGGATCGAAGGGTTCTGACTGGTCGCCAATCAACTGCAAACCAGCCCGTTCGAGTTCAGTCCGGAGCTGCACCCCAATCGGCTCAACGCCCGCAACACCTTGATGGGCCGCGGCCTCACAGGCATCGAGCACGGGCAAGAGCGACTCGGCAACCCGAGAACCCGCCTGCGCAGCGAACTCGGCGTTTCGCTTATCGGTCTGCTTGCGGAAGTTGGCGAACTCGGCCGATACCCGCTGTAGATCGTTGAGATGTTGATCACGTTCGACCGTCACGCGTTCGAGTGTGCCAAGCAGATCTTCGACCGTGATCGGCTCGCCCTCGCCTACCGTGTCATCGCAAACCGTGTCGTCGCAAATATCCGTCGCAAAGACCTCAGAGGAGTCGGCCGCTATCTCTGCCGAAGCTTCTTGTTCGGATTCGGAGGCTTCGCCGCTGGAAGGAGTCCCACTCACGCCGATTCTTCTTCGTCGTCGTCGATGATCTCGGCGTCGACGACTTCGTCGTCAGCAGGGGCACTCTCGGCAGCCTCGGTCTCACGCTCGGCCTGAGCGGCCGCCTCGTACAGACGCTGACCGAACTCCTGGCTCGCCGTCATCAGGGCCTCGGTGGAATCCTTGATGGCGTCGAGATCAGTACCTTCAAGGGCGGTCTTCACCTCGGCGAGCTTGGTTTCAATCGTCGCTTTTTCATCATCGCTGACCTGCTCGGCCTGATCCTTGAGGAGCTTCTCAGTCTGGTAGACGAGGCTGTCGGCGTTGTTACGAACCTCAGCTTCTTCCTTGCGCTGACGATCCTCTTCGGCGTGAGCCTCAGCGTCCTTGATCATCTGTTCGACCGCGTCCTTGTCGAGCGAACTCTGACCAGTAATGGTCATCGACTGCTCCTTGCCAGTGGCTTGATCTTTAGCGCTCACGTGCACGATGCCGTTGGCGTCGATGTCGAAGGTGACTTCAATTTGCGGCATGCCACGCGGTGCCGGAGGAAGCTCGATGAGCTGGAACTTACCGAGCGTCTTGTTGTAGCCCGCCATTTCACGCTCACCCTGGAGCACATGGATCTCAACTGACGGCTGGCTGTCTTCGGCCGTGGTGAAGGTCTCGCTCTTGCGGGTGGGAATGGTGGTGTTGCGCTCGATCAGGGCGGTCATGACGCCGCCCTTGGTCTCGATGCCGAGCGATAGCGGGGTGACGTCGAGGAGCAGCACGTCCTTGACTTCGCCACGAAGCACACCAGCCTGGACGCAGGCACCAATCGCCACTACCTCATCAGGGTTCACCGTCTTGTTCGGCTCCGAGCCCGTCATCTCTTGCACAAGATCGGCCACGGCCGGCATACGGGTGGAGCCGCCAACGAGCACGACCTGATCGATCTCGCCCTTGGTGAGGCCGGCGTCCTTGATGGCCTGTTCGAACGGGCTCTTGCAACGTGCCAATAGGTCGGACGTGAGGTTCTGGAACTTGGCGCGGGTCAGCTCATAATCGAGGTGCAGGGGACCCGCATCTGTGGCCGTGATGAAGGGCAGGTTGATCTGCGTCGACTGAGTCTGCGACAGCTCGACCTTGGCCTTCTCCGCAGCTTCCTTCAGACGCTGCTCGGCCATGGCATCAGCAGTGAGGTCGACGCCATGATCGTTCTTGAAGTTAGTGGCGAGCCACTCGATGACGGCGTCGTCCCAATCGTCGCCACCAAGCTTGGTGTCACCGGCCGTGGACTTCACTTCGAACACACCATCGCCGAGCTCGAGCACGGACACGTCGAAGGTGCCGCCACCAAGGTCAAATACGAGAATGGTCTGATCTTCGGTCTCTTTGTCAAGGCCGTAGGCAAGAGCCGCAGCAGTGGGCTCGTTGATGATACGTAGCACCTCAAGACCAGCGACAGCACCAGCTTCTTGGGTGGCAGTGCGCTGGGCATCGTCGAAGTACGCAGGGACCGTGATCACAGCCTGCGTGACAGTGTCGCCCAAGTACTCCTCAGCGTCACGCTTCAGCTTCATCAGCGTGCGGGCGGAGATTTCCTGGGGGTTGTAACCCTTGCCGTCGATGTCGACGGACCAGTCCGTGCCCATATGGCGTTTGACGGAGCGGATCGTGCGTTCGGGATTCGTGATTGCCTGGCGCTTGGCAACTTCGCCAACGAGCACTTCGCCATCCTTGGCGAAGGCAACAACAGACGGGGTGGTACGTGACCCCTCAGCATTGGGGATGACGACGGGATCGCCGCCCTCAAGGACAGCGACAACAGAGTTCGTGGTGCCGAGATCGATACCAACAGCCTTGGGCATGGGATGCTCCTTAGTTTTTCCTGCGGAGGGTGCCGCAGATCTGCGGTCACCGTTTCGCATTCGTTTTGGGGGATGTTCAAGTATGTGAACCGGCAGGGTACCTCTGGTATTCCCATTTTGCGAGAAAACTTGAGTGTATGTGGCTCAACTTTGGCTGATCTCCGTGAATTGACCGGTCATCGCCGACAGAACCATGCTCGGTGACCTCGTCGAACGACGTCTACATCGAAACAATCGCGACCCAACGCACCACCACCTCACTCACGAACACGCCATCAGAAATCGGCGGATACGCGTTGACCACACAGACAGAGGTATCTTTGCGGCGCTATGAAATCGCGTCTCAAGCCTCATCAACTCGCACAACTCATGGGCATCGGTATTGCCCTATTCACGTTCGGCTCCTATCTCTTGCCGTTCATCACCGACTGGCATGACGAGTCGACCGTGACGCGCGAGGTGTTCGACAACATCCCAGACGCGATAAAGCTCGGGTTCTACACCGTCATTCCTGTCACCCTCATCTGGGGGGCATGGGCGTTCTCCAACCGGATGAAGAACTGGGAACGCGGCCGTCCCGACAACCGCCGCACCACCACAAAGAACGTGAAACGCCGCGCCCGCGACTTCCGTGCCGGCGTCTACATGCAGACCCTGATGCGTGAACCCGCCGCCGGAATCATGCACTCGATGATCTACTTCGGATTCATCATCCTGCTCGGCGTCACCACGGTGCTCGAGATCAACCATCAGGTTCCCGAGGACATCAAGTTCCTCCACGGCGACGTCTATCGCGCCTACGCCATGATCGGCGATGGCGCTGGCCTCATCTTCCTGATCGGCATCGTGTGGGCAATCATCCGCCGCTACGGCCCATGGGCATGGCGCCCCTACCGCATCCGCATCAAATCCAAGCCCGAACACGCAGTGATCCTTGGCGTCTTCTTCTCGATCGCTGTCACTGGTTTCGCGGCTGAAGCGTTCCGCATCGCCCACGACGGCATGCCCGAGTTCGAGCAGTGGAGCTTCGTCGGCTACCCACTCGCCACCCTGGTCGAAAGCAACAGCAACCTGGCTGGCTTGCACCAATTCTGGTGGGCCGCCCACGTCATAAGTTTCATCGCGTTACTGATCATCCTGCCGACCACGATGCTGCGCCACATGTTCACCTCACCGCTCAACATGTACCTCAAGGACAAGGACCGTCCCAAGGGCGCCATGAAGCCCATGCCCAACCTCGTTAGCGGCGAAACTGAGCTCGAGACCTTCGGTGCGTCAGTGGTTGAAGACTTCACCTGGAAGCAGTTGATGGACACCGACGCCTGCACCATGTGTGGACGCTGCACCTCCGTGTGCCCGGCGCACGCCACCGGCAAGCCCCTCGATCCTCGCGAAATCGTCTTGAAGACCGGCGAAGTCATGGCCCGCACCGGTGACCCCGCTGTCTCACCACCCATTGGGGTAGACGACGGCATCACCGTTCCCGCCAATTGGATGTTTGACCGAATCTCTCAGGAAGAACTGTGGAGCTGCACATCATGTCGGGCATGCGACGAGATCTGCCCTGTCAACATTGAGATCCTCGACAAGATTCTCGACATGCGTCGCTACCTCACCTTGATGGAGAGCAACTTCCCAGCCGAACTCGGCCAGGCCTTCCGGTCAATGGAAAACTCCGGCAACCCGTGGGGGATGAGCCAGAGCGAACGTGGCGACTGGGCCAATGGCATGGAGGGCATCAACCTCATCGACGGTGGCGACCCAATCGAGTCAGAATACCTCTACTGGGTCGGCTGCGCCGGTGCCTTCGACGACAAGAACCGTAAAGTCACCCAGGCCATGGCCAAGCTCATGCAGCGAGCCGGGGTCGATTTCGCCATCCTCGGGCCGGCCGAAAACTGCACCGGTGACTCGGCTCGTCGCTCCGGCAACGAGTACCTGTTCCAGATGCTTGCCAGCCAAAACATCGAGACGCTGAACGCCATGGGCGTGAAAAAGATCGTCACTCAGTGCCCCCACTGCTTCAACACACTCGCCAACGAGTACCCCCAGCTAGGCGGCCACTACGAGGTCGTGCACCACTCCCAGTTTCTGGAGTGGCTCGTCGACCAGGGTCGCCTTGACCTCAGCGAGGCGAGGCTCGAGGAGCGCGTGGTGTACCACGACTCCTGTTACCTCGGTCGCCACAACGACGTCTATATGGCACCCCGCAAGGTGCTCGGCAAGCTCGGCGGTATCGAAATCGTCGAGGCGGGACGCAACGGAACCGAGGGCATGTGCTGCGGCGCTGGCGGAGCCCGCATGTGGATGGAAGAGACCATCGGCGAGAAGGTCAACGACGTTCGAGCACAGGAACTCGTCAACACCGGCGCCGCTCGAGTCGCCACCGCGTGCCCATTCTGTTACGTGATGATGGACGACGGGGTGAAGGCTGCGGGTAAGGAAGAAGACGAGGTCCGCGTGGCGGACATCGCCATGCACGTACTCGAAGCCATCGAGGCGGGTGAGGCTCGCCACGGGGCACCACAGTCGCACGGATAGTCTCACAGGCGTGCCTGCGGAGAGTCCGACGATCCTCGTCATCGATAACTACGACTCGTTCGTCTACATCCTTGTCCAGTACCTGGGTGAGCTCGGTGCTACGCCGGTCGTTCATCGCAATGACGAGATCGATCTCAACAGCATCCGGGAACTCTCGCCCGACGGGATCCTCATCTCCCCCGGACCCGGCACACCTGACGATGCCGGCGTTTCGATGGAGATCCTGACCGAGCTCGCCGGCACGGTCCCGATCTTCGGTGTGTGCCTCGGCATGCAGTGCATGGGACAGGCGTTCGGCGGTGACGTCATTCGTGCGCCGCAGGTAATGCACGGCAAAACATCGTTGATCTTCCACCACGACACCGGCGTGTTCGCTGGACTTCCTCTACCACTTGAGGCCACGCGCTACCACTCCTTGATCGTCGACCGCGAAACTCTGCCCGACACGTTCAAGATCACAGCCGAAACAGACGATGGCATCCTCATGGGCATCCGCCACCGCGACCATGACGTCGAAGGCGTGCAGTTTCACCCGGAATCGGTGCTGACCACCGCCGGGCACGACCTCATCGAGAACTTCTTGCGCCGCTGCCGCGGCTAGCCACCTACGGAACAGTTGGGTAGGTGGTTGTGGTTGTGGTTGTGGTGGTTTCTTCCGTTGCCTCGCCGATGGTGATGGTGATCGGTGAATCCTGATCCACCGTCTCGAACGCGGCCGGCGACTGCGCTATCACTCTTCCAGCCTGGGGCGAACCGACCGGAACCGGCTCAAAGACCGGGATCGGATCGAGTCCAGCATTTCGCAGTGTCGTGATAGCCGTATCGGCAAACAACCCATCCAGCTGGGGCACCACGACCTGCGGGAAGCCAGTGGAGACGACGATGCTGATTTGTGAACCACTCGGCACAAGCGAGTTAACCGACGGCTCGGTACGGACGACCTTGCCCTCCTCGATCTCCTCTGAGGGCTCTTCGAGTTGCTCAGTTGAGACGGTGAGACCAGCGTTGCGGAGCAGATCAACTGCAGCAATTACTGTAAGGCCTTCGACGTCAGGCACAGCCACGACCTCGGGACCGCTGGAGACAACAATTTCAACGTCTTCGCCCGCTGCCAACGCAACACCTGCACCTGGTGTCTGATCAATAACTGTGCCTGGGTCGAGCGGGCTTGTAGCGGGTATTTGCAACACGGAGTAGCCCTGCTGCTGAAGTTCCGCCGTCGCAGCCCCGACATCCTCGCCGATCACGTTTGGCACAACCGTTTGCGTGCCAGAACTGACCTGAAGCGTGACCGTTCCCCCAGGTTCGACTCGCTCACCAGAGGGAGGATCTTGACCAAAGACTTGATCTCCGGGGACCTCGCTATTGGTCTGATACTCGATCGAAACCTTCAAATTTGCTTCGAGCAGGGTGGCCTGTGCATCCTGCACATCGTTGCCGAGAACGCTGGGGACATCGACCAGTTCGATAGTGGGATCGCCATCGGCAACCTGGTTGTCGCTACCGCCGCCGAGAGCGTCGAGGAATTCCACGAAGAGATACCCGAGGATGACGACAAGAATCGCGAGAGCGGAAACCAATGCGGCAGTCCGCCAAACCCCACCTCCGCTACGTGGGGCCTCTTCGTAGTAGTAGCCGCCGGGGTACTCGGCCGCCATGGCCGCGGCGTTCGGGTCGGCGACCGCCCCCACTGGAGCGGCCCCTGACTGCTGCGCTGGTTGAGCAGCTGGGGTGACCGGTTGAGCCGTAGTGGCATCAACGGATGCCGAAGACGGGGACGAAGGCTGTGCTGTCTGGCTGGCAGTAGCGGCAGTTGCTCCCCCGGCGGCAGCCACTCCAGCAGCGGCGGCAGCGGCCTTGCCAGGAATCTTGTGAGCGCCAGCAAGATAGCGACGCAAGTCGTTGCCGAGATCGTCGGCCGCGGGATAACGGTTGGCCGGGCTCTTCGCGAGCAACTTCATCGTGATGGCTTCGAGCGACTGGGCAACATTCACGCCACGCTCACGAAGCCCCTGGGGCTTTTCCTGTACGTGCTTGTATGCGACAGCTACCGGGGTCTCAGCCTGGAATGGCGGGATACCAGCCAGCATCTCGTAGAGCACGACTCCAAGGGAATAGAGGTCGCTACGGCCGTCGACCGCCTTGCCTTGAGCCTGTTCGGGAGAGAAGTAGGTGGCGGTGCCCATGACTGAGCCGTGCTGGGTCAGCCCGGCATCAGTGCCGCCATGCAGCGCAGTGGCAATTCCAAAGTCGGCGACCTTCACATCGCCGCCATCGGATACCAAGATGTTGCCGAGCTTCACGTCACGATGGACGAGTCCCGCGGCGTGCGCCACGGTCAGCGCGCCCGCGACGTCGAACGCGATCTCTGCGGCGCGGTCCGGCGAAAGCGGGCCCGTACTGCGCAAGACATCGGACATTGATCGACCCGAAACATGTTCCATCACGATGTAGTAGGTGCCACGCTCCTGGCCCCAGTCGTAGATACCCACGATGTTGGGGTGGTTGAGGTTGGCAGCTGCCTGGGCTTCACGACGGAAGCGCTCGACAAAGCTTGGATCGTTCGCAAACTCGGGGAAAAGAACCTTCAGTGCGACTTCGCGATTGAGTAAACCGTCGCGCGCGAGATAGACGTCAGCCATACCCCCGCGGGCGATGTGACGAAGCAACTCGTAGCGACCGTTAAAAACGGTGGGCCCCTCTTCGGACATAGCAGCAGAGTCTAACGGCTGGTACGACGACGAACGATGCAAGCCCGGTCAACGAACTTCATTAACTGAAGTACGCCTCGATCACCGCACGGGCGATCGGAGCGGCCACCACACCGCCCGTTTGTTCACTGGCCCCCTCCTGAGCCTCCACGATCACCGCTATCGCGAGCTCAGCAACGCCACCTTCGGTACCAGCGAATCCCACAATCCAGGCATGTGAATTCGGTGGGTCCGTACCCAGTTGCGCAGTGCCAGTCTTTCCGCCAACCACCAGGCCGTCGACCGCCATGTTCCGCGCCGTGCCGTTGGCGGCAACCTCAACCATCGCTGCACGAAGGACATCCGCGCTGCTCGGTCTCAACGCCTGGCGCCAAAGTTGCTCTTCGGTGGCCCCATAGCTCGTACCATCGGCACCAGTGAGTTCCTGCACAACATAGGGGACCATGATTTGGCCGTTGTTGGCGATCGCTGCTGCCACTAATGCCATTTGCAAAGGCGTCGCGGCGACATCATTTTGCCCGATCGACACCTGAGCGAGGCGAGCAGAATTCTCATAGATCCCAACGGCGCCGTTGGCGAGGATCACATCCTCGCCACCGCGATAGAAGTCGACGTCGGCCAAACGAACGCCATAGTCAGTTGGGAATCGAGACGTCGCCGCATTGGGAAGATCGATCGGCGGCAACTGGTTAAATCCGAACAGCTCCGCCGTTTCGATCATCTGCGCAGGCCCCACCCACTCCGCTCCCATTTCGGCAAAAGCGGTGTTGCAGGAAACCCGCAGCACTTCAGCCAGATCACCACCACAGGATCCGCCCGCAAAGTTCCGTATCGGCGAGCCCGCAGGAAGTGGGTCGTAGGCGTCAGTGACCGCAAACACCGGAGCGAACGCGCCGATCATGGAAGACTCAACCCCTGCAGCAGCAGTGACAAGCTTGAACGTCGACCCCGGGAAGAACAGTTCTCGGTACGACTTGGCGAGGAGTGGGTCGCTGCTGTCGTTCAGATAAATCTCAAACGCGGCGTTCGCCGCAGACCCGTCCGGGTCGGCCAAGAGATTGGGATCGAAACTCGGCCACGTCCACATGGCAACCACGGCGCCCGTCCGCGGATCAAGGGCGACGACCGAGCCACGCCGATCCCCGAGCGCCTCACGCGCCACTCGTTGAACGTCATCTCGGATTGTCAGGTGCAAGGTGGCAGTCGTATCGCGATCGATGAAGAAGTCGGCGAACGTAAGAAACTGTTGTTCACCCGTGACACCTGCGAGCTCGTCGTTGTAGATCCGTTCGAGACCGGTCGCCGCCACGTTCAGCGACTGATAACCGGCAATATGGGCGTACAGATCACCTTCGGGGTACTCGCGGCGGAAATCGACCGGTTCACCGATCTCCACCGACCGTGCAATCACCACACCGTCAGCGCTGACGATTAAACCCCGTTCCTGTCCAAAGTCGCGGATCAGTCCGCGGGAGTTGATGGTGTGCTCCTGCAGACGCTCTGCACCGAAAAACTGCACCCGGTTCAGCTGGGCGAATAACACCACGTACAGGACCGCAAAGGCCAGACCCAGACGACGAATCCGACGGTTCACGGCATCGCCTCGTTGCGGGAGCTGTTCTCGAGACGCACGGTTCGTTGGTCATGCGAGAGGCGCAGCAAGAGCGCCACCAACACATAGTTGGCGATGAGCGACGAGCCGCCGTAGCTGACAAACGGCAACGTGATACCGGTGAGCGGCACTACTCGCAGGACACCCCCCATGATGATGAACGCCTGAACCCCAAGGAGCGTGGTGAGTCCGACGGCAAAGAGCTTGTCGAACGGACGAGTGGCGCGTAATGCGATACGCAGGCCAGAACCGATGAGGACCAAGAAGGCCATCAGAATCGCCGTGGTCCCGGCGAGACCAAGCTCCTCACCGATCGCCGCAAAGATGAAGTCGGATTCCACAATAGGAATCCGGTCAGGTTCTCCCTGGCCCAGCCCCGCGCCCGTGAGCCCGCCGTCGGCTAGCGCGAACGATGCCTCGACAATCTGGAATCCTGTATCACGGGAGTCAGCCCACGGGTCGAGCCAGATGTCGACCCGCTGTTGCACATGCGTGAACTGCGTCCATGAGAACACAGCTCCCACAAGAAAAAGCCCGAAACCGAGAACGAGGACCATCGCTCGCTCCGATGCCACCCACAGGACCACGATGAAGACAGTGAAGAACATCAGCGAGGAGCCAAGGTCGCGCTGAAAAACCATGACCCCAAGTGACCCTGCCCACGCGATACCAATCGGGACCAAGTCCCGCAGCTCAACTCGGTTGCGAAGTAGATCACGGGCATCGACGAGATAGGCAGCAAAAAACGCCGCAAGCGCAATCTTGGCAAACTCTCCCGGCTGGAGATTGATCGGTCCAAGACTGGCCCAGATCCTGGCTCCTCGGATCTCCCGGCCGACACCGGGTACGAACGGGAGAACCAACAGGCCGAGGCCAGCTGCGCCGAGGAGATACCGATAGTCGACGAGTATCCGGACCGGGCGAATGAGCGCCAGCGTGACGATGAAGCCGAACACTCCGACCGCGGTCCATGTGGCTTGGAGACCGGCAAGGTCAGAACCGCCGGGGACATGCTCGGCGAGCCGAGCGATCATCACATATCCAAACCCATTCAGAAGAAGAGCCATCGGAAGGATGACCGGGTCGGCACCAGGCGCTAGGCGCCGCACCGTCACGTGCGCTACCACACCGAGTGCAAGCATCCAACCGAGGAAGGGGCCAAAGTTTGCGGGGATCGAAGCCGTGCTTCCGAGACTCGCCAGCACATACGCGACAACAACGACGACAGCCACCATAACGAGGATGCCCGCCTCAACACGGCGAGGACGGAGCGCCGCGTAAATCGGGGAAACACGCTCGTTGTGTGCCTGACCGAGTGCGGTCACGGCGTGTCAGACGACAACTGCTCGCGCAGAACTTCGATGTGGGCTTCGGCGTCTTTGAGATCGTCGAACTCAAGCCCATCGATCACAAGCTCGGCGTCACTCGAGTCAAGGGCATCTACGAGAAGCCCCGAGCGCTCTGCCAGCGTCGCATCGAACCAAAGCACGCCACCTGGTCGACCCTGATAGATCACGATCTCCTGGCCATCGATCCCGACGTAGTACGCGGAGCGGGCGTATACGGCTAACGATCCGAGGAGGGCCACGAGCACCATGGCCACCACAATTACGGCCGCAACAAGGCGCCATGTGAGGACTCTGATGACGGGCGTCAGGACAATGTCATCCGGGTTCGGGTCAGAATCGTCTCCCGCGTCAGAGAGACCGTCCGGAACGGTTTGAATGTCAAGGACTCGATCCGGAAGCGCTTTCCGTGTGTCGATGACCCGATCGTCGGGCACGTCGTCGACCGGATCGGCGCTCTCAATATCGACGATAACGACCGTGACATTGTCGCGACCACCAGCCGCGCACGCACGAGACACAAGGTCTTCGGCCGCCTCCTGAGGATTCGAGACCGTGCTGAGAACCTCGTAGATTTCCGGCTCGCCGATTTCACCGAACAGGCCGTCGCTGCAGAGCACATAGCGATCCCCGGCGACAGGTACGAGCTCCCACGCATCGACGAGCACCTTGTCATCTATCCCCAGTGCTCGGGTAACGATGTTTCGCTGTGGATGGTTGGCCGCTTCTGCCCGAGAAAGGCGCCCTTCGCGAACGAAAGATTCCACGAGACTGTGGTCGACTGTGTGCTGGTGAAGGCCATCACCGGTCACTCGGTAAAGCCGACTGTCGCCAACGTTGGCAACACCGAGACGATGCGCGCCGCCTCCGACCAACCCCGTGAGCAAGGACACGGTGGTGCCCATACCACGCAGAGCCGGTTCCTCAGCCGCACGCTCTACAACCTTCGAGTTCGCGTCCTGGACTCTGCCGATCAGCTCGTCAAGCGTGCTGATTTCTCCAAGGTCGCGCAGAGCGTCAACCGTAACCTCAGAGGCGATTTCTCCGCCGCTGTGGCCACCCATGCCGTCAGCCACTACGAACATGCCATCCTCAATGAGATGGTGGTCCTGGTTGGCTCGGCGCACGCGACCGACATCGGTAGCAGAACCCCACGCAAATTCGGTCATGCCAGTTCCACCACGAAATCACCGACCTGGATACGCATACCCACCATGAGGGGACGCATCGCATCAAGGGGTTCACCGTCAACCAGAGTGCCATTCGTAGAACCAAGGTCTTCTACGTACCAAGCTCCACCAGACGTGAAGACACGGGCATGCACCTTCGACACTCGTGCATCATCAATCACAACTCCACACCCAGCGGCGCGGCCGATCGTGGTCTCCGGTTCAAGCACGAATCGGGTACCCGTGCTCGCCGCTGGCGCCACCACTACGAGAGCGGCAGCATCGCCCGGTTTCGAAGACGCCGATGGGTTTACCAAAGCCGATGGACCGTTGGGAGAGGCTTGCTGGGCCGAGGCGGGAACTGTCACAGGGGCATTGACAACCGCAGCCGTAGGCACCTCGGCACGAAGTTCGGTAACGACAGCACGAATCACACGAAAGAAGGTCAGATAGACAAGTACAAGCAGACAGATACGAAAAATGTCGAGCAACTGGTCGGACATGTCAGCCGGCCCGGAACTCAAAAAACGTGGTACCGCCGAGGCAAATCCGGTCACCATCGTCAAGACGATGACGAGCAACGGGCACATCGTTCACGAGCGTGCCATTTGTGGAGCCGAGGTCACAGAGCACAAAGCCCGTGCCGTCGGGCTGGATACTGGCGTGTTCGCGACTGACATTCGAATCATCGAACGTGATGGTGCACTCCGAAAGTCGTCCGAGCGTCAGGACAAACTCGCCGAGCACCACCTGATGACCGTTGACGAGATGCAGAACACCAACTCCACCGTCGGCCTCCTTCATGCGAGCAACGACACTGAGCCCGCCACCGCGTAACGCCGGGTCGGCCGTGAGCTCGACCTGAACGGGCCCCATGAAAACCCAACCCTCGTCGCGGGCCGTCTCGCGGGCTGCATCACACAACTCGCGCACCAGCGATTCCTGCACATCGGCGAATCGTGCAAGGTCAACCGACGCCAGTGAGACCGAAAAGTGGTTGGCAACAACAGGCTGCCCTCGCACACCGACCGAGCGAGAGTCAGTCATTTCGCGTGTGACACGATGGCTGATCTCGACCGGTCGAACCCCGCCGCGAAAGAACCGTCCGACGCTGTCTTCGACAAATCGTTCGAGTCGACGCTCGATAGATCGCAAGCCCACGCACTAGAGGCTAGCCCTGCGGCAATCATCGGGGGGTGCGCTAGCCTCTGTGAGCACGTTCATCACGTGAACGGCCACGCGCGAGTGGCGGAATTGGCAGACGCGCAGGCTTCAGGTGCCTGTGCCCGAAAGGGTGTGGGGGTTCAAGTCCCCCCTCGCGCACTCTGGTTATGTCGGAGCCCTTGA
Source organism: Acidimicrobiaceae bacterium (assembly GCA_018699415.1). Taxonomy (GTDB): domain Bacteria; phylum Actinomycetota; class Acidimicrobiia; order Acidimicrobiales; family Aldehydirespiratoraceae; genus JAACCU01. The sequence continues at coordinate 442 of JABIQM010000020.1, read as the reverse complement.
ACCGGATGGTTCGGGGGCTTCAGACGTTTTGACCAAAGTTCAAGCCCTGGTTCGGGCCTCGAGTGCTTTGAACGACTAGCTACTCAGGACTCGACAGTCCAGAACAACTGACCGTCTTCGTACTCGGCCTCGATGCGGTACTCGTCGGATTCGGTTGAGAATTCGACACGGATCTCGTCGCCTGGCTCGCTCACCTCAGCGTTGAACCCTGAGACGGGTACCGCTTCAACAAACTCGAGCACGCCGTCTACGACCCGTACGCGGAGCGTGCCTCCAGGGCTACTGCGGGAGTAGACCTCACCTTCAACGACTGCCCCACCTTCATCATCGTCTGAGTCATCGTCATCGTCATCGTCTGAGTCATCGTCTGAGTCATCGTCTGAGTCATCGTCTGAGTCATCGTCTGAGTCATCGTCTGAGTCATCAGACACAGAGTCATCAC
>JABIQM010000146.1 GCA_018699415.1 Acidimicrobiaceae bacterium | reverse complement strand
GGGTTCGCTCGTGGGTCCGCTCCCAACGAGGTTGGTGATCACGTAGACGGCAGGGCTTTCGGCGCCGTCGGCGCAAACGATTTGCCCTGGAAATGCTTGATTGGCCTGTGTGAATGTCTGCTCGGCGTGGTCTTTCACCCGGAGTGGTTCGTCCCTGGCGCCGTAGTTCGCATAGTTCTTGGGATGCGTGATCGGGGCACCAAAGTGATTGGCCAGACGCTCCAAGTTGTGAACACAGAAGCCATTTTTGTCCTGGTTAGGGAACGAGATGACAGGATGATGATCAAGCAGAGAGACAACGAACTCGGCCTGTTCAGGGGAAAGCGGCGAGGCAAGATCGACCCCCGTGATGCGCCGACCGATGCATTTGTCGACACTGAGCGGCTCGATTGACGCGCCAGTTCCAAACAGACGTGTCACCTCAGACTCTGCCATCTCGGCCATGGCCTCAGCTCCTACATAACGGCATGGGCAACTTCACCGAGCAGACCGATGCGGTCCGTGTTGTGGCCGTTGAATGGCAGATTGATGGTTAACCCATCGAGTCCGGTGTCCATGAGTGCCTGGAGTTCTTCGCCGACGCTGTCGGGATCGCCATAAATGAAGATGGCCTTGATCATGTCCATGATCTCGTCGCTGAACCCCTTGGCGTCGGCCATCGCCCGCAGATCCGCCTCGGCCTCCTCGATCGTTGGTGCTACGTGACACATCACGAGCTTTGTGACCTTGATTTCGGAGCGGTCGCGCCCCAGGTTTTCGCAGTGGGCGGCGAGTGCATCGAGTTTGCGCGGGATCTCCTCGATCGTCCCACTCGAGAGGTTCGATTCATCGGCGTATTGGGCCACCATCCGCAGAGTTTTCTTCTCACCGCTTCCGCCAATCATGATCGGAATGTCTGAGATGGGGGCTGGAGAGTTAATGGCGTTGGCTACCTGGTAGTGCGTGCCTGAAAGGCTGACGTTCTCAGCGCGGAGCATTGGGATCACGATCTGCAAGGCCTCCTCGAGCTTTTCGAATCGGTCGGTGAATGTACCGAACTCGTAGCCGAGTGAGTCGTGCTCAAGTTCGAACCAGCCTGCACCAATACCCAGGGTGGCTCGGCCTCCTGAAACATGATCGAGTGCAGTGACGGTCTTGGCCAGCAGTGTCGGGTGGCGGTAGGTGTTTCCGGTCACGAGCGCTGAGAGTCGGACAGTGTCTGTGTGCTGTGCGATTGCTGACAGCAGGGAATAACACTCGAACATCGGCTCGTGCGGCGCCCCGATGCCGGGCAATTGGTAGAAGTGGTCCATCACGAAGACCCGGTCGAACCCAGCAGCCTCGGCTGCTTGTGCCTGAGCCAGAATGTTACCGAAGATGTCACCACCGCTGATTCCCGGGTATGTGTAATTCGGGATCTGGTATCCGAGTCGGGTCATTGGTGGGCTCCATCCAGTCGCCAATCTGAGATTGGCTGACGTTTTCATAGAAAGGTGTCAGTGCGAAAGCTGACATAATTCGGGAAATGTGTCAAGATGATCATATGGTGACTCGCCCGGAGGCGCTGACGGACCTGCTGCGAATGAACGAGAAACACGAGATTATTTGCGCGGCTGCGATCGCTCAGTTCTCGGAGCGGGGCTACACGGCCACGTCAATGGCCAACATCGCGCTAGCGGCAGGGATGTCTCGGCCGGCCCTGTACCAGTATTTCGCGAACAAGAGCGATATTTTCGTGTCTGCGTTCATCGCCATTTTCGAAGAGCAGGTGACCAATGCTCTGCGGGCGCTTGATCAATCCCAATCCATGGTGGACCAACTCGATGGGTTCCTGCAGCGCTACGAGGGCGACCTCTGGCAAAGGATGGCCGCCTCTCCTCATACTGACGAGATCATCGGTGCCAAAAATGAGCGTGTGGGAGCGGCGATTGGCGGCGAGCTTGGCCGGCTCTGGGATGGGATGACGACCTATCTACAGGAGGTTGCGCCCGGGCAAGACCCATCGATGACCGCAGCCCGGCTCGGTTGGTTGGAAATACTTCAGCTATCGCCCAAGGGATTTAGGTTCGACCAGCCCACGGTCGATGGCTATCGGCGTCGGCTCACCTCATTGGCCAAAAGCGTGGCCGCCGATATTGAGGCATCCACGCGTTAGCCAAATTTAGCTCGCAGTGAGGCCGGCGACGAGATGCGATGGCTGACGGTCGTGCTCGGTATCGATGAATGCTTTGGCATCATCAGTTCGGCCATCGTTGACGTATGCGGCAAGCAGCGTGTTGGTGATCAGGTCACGCTGGGCGCGGCTTCCCCCGATTCGGACTACCTGATCCATCAGTGGTTCGAGAATCTCGATGGCAGTGGACCAAGAGCCAGTGGCGTAGGCCTCGTAGCCACGAGTCAATGTTGCGGCAGTGGTTTCGGCCGGGAGACGGCCCGCCTCACCAAGTTCTTGGAGTTGCCCGATACAGGCGGACAGCTTCTCCTCTTCTCCCAGCGCTGCATATGCAAGGCCCGCATGAGCGTCGACAAACACGATGGGGCGACGAAAGCTCTCCTCGTAGTAGTCGCGGATCGTTTCCCAGTGGCCTCGGCTACGAGGTACCCCGGCCAACTCGGCGCGCCACAGGAATGAAGAGGCATCAGTGAACACGTTGATCGACGGACTCTCGGTCGAATGTGGGAAACAGCCGTCCTCGAGTGTTTGGATGGCCGCATCGTGCTGCCCGTCGGTCAGGAGCAATAGCGCGTAGTGCCACGAGACGTGGCAGTGGAGAAGTCCTTGGCGATCGGCGCTCGGCATCCAATCTGACATGAAGGCGAGCGCTTCCTTGTCGGCCCCTTGTTCGTAGAGCGCATGGACGAGGGTGTGGGCCCCGTGGGAGTTGGATGGTCGCTGCTCTAGCGACCGTTGGGCGAGATCACGACCGCGTTCCCACGCTCCGGTTTCGACGAGCGCGAACGCGTGCACCGTCTGAAACCACCAATCGTCGCCATAGTGCGTTGCCAGCGACTCCAGGAACGCAAGTTGTTCCACCTCACGGTCGATCCGGCCGCTGAATCCGATCGTGCCGAACACGCCACATGCCGGAGCTAGCACCAAGGCATCGCGTGGATAGTCGGTCAGGTGTTCCTGGGTCAGTTCGAAGGACGCGGGGACCTGGCCGGTCACGATGTTGCGGAGGATCTCGACGTGTTGTTGTTCTCGAACAGTTGCCGACGCGGCGAGATTGGTGGCGGTCTCGAGCGCTGCTCGTGCATCCTTACCTCGCCCCATCAGGTGATGCTGGCGACCAATGGCGGCATGGGCCAGTGCAAAACGGGGATCCGCTTGGATAGCCGTGGCGAGGATGTTCTCGACATGGCCATCCGCGGCAAGAACTCGATCGACGGCGGCGACATAGGCGTTGCATGCCTCCTCCGACGAGGT
>JABIQM010000021.1 GCA_018699415.1 Acidimicrobiaceae bacterium | reverse complement strand
GAGGGCGGCCCCCGGCGGCCCGATGTGGGCCCTCAACCTCATGAAGTATCGCGAACAAGCGGACTATGCCGATGGCAGGGAGACGGCACTCTCAGGTGTGGAAGCCGACGACCTCTACGCCCCTCACGAGCATCTCGCTGCAGTTGGCTCGCGGATCATCCTGGTTGCTCCTGTTGTGCACCAGCTTGTCGGCGATGACACGCGCTGGGATCGGATCGCCATCGCTCAGTATCGCAACCGCATGGCGATGATTGAGATGAGTTCCAACGACGAATTCCGTAAATCCGAGTCCCACAAGGACGCCGGGATGGAGTCCACCATCGTCATGGCCACGTTTCCGACGGAGGGCGACCCGGTCCCCCCACAGGCATCCGCCGTCGACCCTGATCTACTCCTCCTCCAAGTGGTCGGCGATGGCGCTGCCACCGACATTGCCCATGAGATCGAATCGGTCCGGATCGGACGCTTCTGGGTCGAGGATCGATTCCTCGGTGATCACCGCACATTCGCAGAGGCCCGCTACGACTTGATCTCGCCCGACGTCGCCGACGAACTCGCGGCGCACGACTATGAGCATGACGACTCTCGATATGTCATCATCGCTCACCCGGTCTTCAACGAGGTCGCCCGCTCTCTCGGCGACCCAGGGCGTGTCCTCTTCTGATCTAGTCCTTCAGTCGCCAGCCGCTGCTGGATTTGCGAACGCTGCGTGGAGTCGAACGCAACAGGTACCTCGATGTGTGGAGGCCGTAGGTTCTGCGAACTGACTTACGGGTACGGTCCTGAAGGGTCGGGGCCTTGTTGTATTAGCCCCGAGAGCTATGGAGCTGTCACTCACCGGGTCGTTCAGACCGTGCGACCGAGTTCGCGGCATGACGAAACGGTGGATTCGAGCGTCGCGATGTCTGGGATCGGTCGGGTCGTGACGGGGTCTTCAGCCAGTGCAGCTTCGAGCGCGTGAGCGATGCTCAACAGTCGCCGGTCGTCGTATGCCGGCCCGATGATCTGGACACCGAACGGGGTGCCGTGCTCGTCGAGTCCGCAGGGAAGTGCCACCGCAGGATGCCCGACGACGCTGATCGACGAGGTGAGCGCCAGCCACGCCATGTAGTTCTCGATGGCAACGCCGTCAACGTCGGTGGGGTTTCGTTGGCTCCAGGGAAAGGGGGGCACGCTAACGGTCGGGCAGATGAGAACGTCGACCTCGTCAAAGATCGCCTGGAACGACTGGTACAGATCCATCTGGGTACGGCGGGCCGCGGCGATGTCGGCCATCGGTGTGGCTATGGCACTGTCGTAACTCTGGCGAATGTTGGGGTTGAAGTCGTCGTTCCAGCTGTCAGCGTCTCGTGCGTACTGGGCGACGAACAGATCGGAGCGGATTCGCCAGTCGACATCCGGAGCGGTCCGAAGGTCGATGGTCGGTTCGCGCACCGAACCAACGATCCGTTCCAGTCGTTGGGCCCGGTCGCTAAAGGTGCGGCGAATCGTCGACGACACGAGTAGCCCGCCGAGATCCTCGCTCACCCCAACCCGCAGGTCCTCGACATCAATCGGGTCCAGGCGCGCCAGTGCGGCGGCGTCGAGGGGGAAGGCCATGGGATCGAGCCGACTGCGGCCGGCGATAACCGAAAGAAGCAGAGCAGTGTCTTCGACTGTCCGGGCCATCGGGCCCTGAACGGAATAGAAGGTCTGGGTGACGTTGCGGAGCTCGTGGGGGACCACTCCCGGGGTGGCGCGGAAGCCCACCACACCGCAATACGAGGCCGGTATACGGAGGCTGCCGCCGTGATCGGAGCCCGTCGCCAACGGCGCCATCGCCGTGCTGACCGCTACCGCCGACCCACCCGAGGAGCCGCCGCAGGTGAGATCGACAGCGAATGGGTTGCCGGTGGCACCGAAGAGTGGGTTGACGGTGTTGGCGCCGATGGAGAACTCGGGAATGTTGGTCTTGCCGATGACGATGCCGCCGGCGGCTCGGATACGCCCCACGATGCCAGCATCAGTCTCGGGCACATGGTTGGCGTGGCTGGGACTGCCGTAGGTGGTGCGAAGATTGGCGGTGGGCTGAAGATCCTTGATGGCGACAGGTAGCCCGTGCAGCGGACCTCCGGGCGTCATGTCGTCGGCGGCGGCGGCAGAGGCGAGCGCTTGCTCCCCGGCGCGGGTGATCATGGCGTTGACCGCGGGGTCGATGGCGTCGATGCGCTCGAGGCATGAGGTTGTGAGGTCGACGCTGGTCAGTTCGCCGGTGCCGATCTGACGTCGGGCTTCGACGGCGGTGAGATCGCATGGCTCCATGCTGCGACGTTAGCGCCGCGCTAGCCGAGGGGTGACCAAGAGCGATCGCACGATTTGATGACAGAATAGAACGATGAGATCGCTGCTGAATTTCTCGGATCGTGTTGTGGTCATCACCGGCGCGGCATCAGGAATCGGTGCTGCGGCTACCGACTTGCTGCTGGAGTGCGGCGCCGAAGTCCACACCCTTGACATCGCAACGGTCGTCGCCCCCGTTGCCCACGCCCTTCCCTGCGATATGGGTGATCCGGATTCCATTGACGCTGCGGTTGGTCTGCTGCCTGACCGTGTTGACGCCCTGCTCAACTGTGCCGGCGTGCCCAACGGTGGGCGCTTCACGCCCGAGGAGGTGATGCGAATCAATTGGCTCGGATTGCGTCATCTCACTGAATTGGCTCTACCACGGATCGTTGAAGGGGGATCGGTGGTACATATCGCCTCTACGGCGGGACGTGGTTGGCCGGATCGGGCCGCGACCATGGAGCAACTGATGGCGGCGGCGTCCTTCGCTGATGGCGTCGGCTGGATCGACGCGAATCTTGATGTCTGCGGGGACGGCTACGCGCTCTCGAAGGAGGCGGTGCAGTACTACACGTTGTTTCGCTCGCTCCAAACAATTGAGAGCGGTGTACGTATGAACTCGATCTGCCCCGGTATAACCAACACGGCGCTCGTCGACGACTTCCGCCGGGGCGTTGGCGCCGACGTGCTTGATCGCGCCACCCGCATCGCCGGGCGAATGGCCGAGCCATCCGAGATGGCGCCGGCGCTTTTGTTCCTCGCCGACGACGCGTCGGCGAGCTACATCAACGGCGTCAACCTCAACATCGATCGCGGCACGGGAGCCGCCCACGCCACCGGCGCTTGGTGAAAGGGTTTGCATGACGCTCGACGTTCGGCGCTCGCTGGCATTCTCTGAAGTCCCTGTCATCGACATCAGTTCTGCGGTCGCCGGAGACACTGACCCGACCATCATCGAGTCGATGCGCGATGCATGTATTGATGTCGGGTTCTTCTACGTCAGCAACCACGGAGTTCCGTCCGATGTCGTCGAGCAACTGCATTCCGAGGCCGCCCGGTACTTCGCCCGTCCGATGTACGAGAAAGAGCGCTGCGTGGTCAACGACCAGATGCGTGGTTACCTGCCGTTGTTCTTCCGGAGCTTCGAAGGCGAAGTCGATGCCGGCACCAGCCATCAAGAGGGATTCTGGATCGGCTATGAGCACCCGCCCAGTAGCGCTCGGCCTCTCGATGGCCCGAATCAATGGCCAGAGAACGCCGAGAGCTTGCGGCACGCGATGGATGACTATCTCGCTGCGACGAAGGCACTGGCCCTTGGCCTTATCGGCGCCTTTGAACAAGCGCTCAACGTCGCATCGGGGAGCCTCGGCGAACTCTTCGACCGGCCGACGACTCGTCTCAAATTGAACCACTACCCACCGCAGGAGAATCCGACCTCAGAGGACGACATCGGGGTGATTCCCCACACCGATGCGGGGGCCTTCACGATCCTGTGGCAAGACGACTCCGGTGGACTCGAGATCCAGAACAAGGACGGGGCGTGGGTTGGGGCACCGCCGATCGAGAACAGCTTTGTCGTGAATCTGGGGAACCTGATGCCGACCTGGACCAATGGGTTGTTCGCGTCGACGCCGCATCGGGTGATCAACCGCGGCGGCGATCGCTACTCGATCCCCCTCTTTGTCAACCCCAACCAGGACGCCCACATTTGTTGCCTCACCGAGAAGTCCAGCAGCGACCCAGGTTTTCTCTACGGCGAGTACCAGCGAAACCATTGGCGTCGGGCCTTCCCGATTGCCAATATTCCGTAGCAAGTTAGTCCTCACAGATGCCTGCTGGGAAGGCTCACCGGGGAACCTGCTTGCCGAGTTCCCAAGAACCTGATTTCGTGTCAATAACGAAGCAACAGTAGGGGCGAGGAATGGCCGAAGAGACGACCTCATTCATGGCGATGAAAGGCGCGGGCTATTACTCGCGTGCAACGGTCGGCGCCAAGCATGTGATGGACAACGCCGCCGGGCTGGTACTGGATGCGCTGGCACGCATGGACCCGCCTGATGACGGCACGGTTTTTCGTATCACCGATATGGGGGCAGCCGACGGCGGCACCTCGCTTGACATGTGGCGGCGCATTCTGACCGAGCTTCGCGCCCGTTGCCCCAGCCGACCGATCGAGATCATTTACACCGACCTACCGCGCAATGATTTCAGTCAGACCTTTCAGATCACGCATGGTCTGACCGGTCAAGCGACCTATGCCAGCGAGGTGCCCGACGTCCACATCCTTGCTTCGGGAACCTCGTTTCACCAGTCGATCCTGCCTGCCAACACGCTTGATCTCGGGTTCTCTGCCACCGCCAGCCACTATGTCTCGGCCGCCCCCTGCCAGATCGCCGACCACGTCCATATGGTCGGTGCTGCCGCCCAGGAACGGCAGGCGTTTCAAGCCAAAGGTGCCGAAGACTGGAAAAATATGCTGGTACGCCGCAGCGAGGAAATGAAACCTGGAGCGCGGCTGGCACTGTTCAACTTCGGCATCGACGAGCAAGGCCGCTACCTCGGCAACACCGGGGGTGTGAACATGTTCGACACATTCGCCGGTCATTGGCGAGACATGCGCGATGAAGGCGTCATTTCCGCAGATGAGTTCGCAAACACCAATTTCCCGCAGCATTATCGGACCCAAGCCGAATTCATCGCTCCACTCGAAGACCCCGACAACCCGGTGTATCGGGCCGGATTGCGACTGGAGCACGTTGAGTCTCGTGTTGTTCGTTGCCCGTTCGAGCAGAACTTCACCGAAAATAACGAGGACCCCGAAGAATTTGCCCGGAACTACATTCCGACGCTGCGCAGTTGGTCCGAGCCCAACTTCGTCAATGCGCTTGATGCCTCGCGCCTGCCGGAAGAACGATCGGCCATCGTGGATGCCTTCTATCAGCGGTATCACGATCATGTTGCCGCTGACCCTGTAGGGCACGCCATGGACTATGTCCACATCTATCTGACCTGCCGAAAAGACCACGAACGCGGATGACTCAGCAGGACGCGGGGAATGAAGATGAGCGAACCGTTCCATTGACATTGACCCGCTACGGCATCGACCGCATCATGCACTTTGCTCACTTCATCCCAGTCAAGAAGGGGTTGCACCAGAAGCACATCGATGACAAGTATCCGGGGTGGTCGTGGAACCAGATGGTTCACCTCCTGAAAGACGCGGGAGTGCTCATCGAACGGGCCGGAGGGGGGTCTCGCTGCCACTGGAAACTCGAATGCCTGTATGTCAACAAACAGTTCGAAACCACCATCGAATGGGACGAAACCGTTTCCAAAGACGATGGGCGGTTCTACTACGCTGGCAAAGACACCGACTTCGACCAACCATCATTGGGCGACATCATGAGTGAGGCTCTCCCAGGCGTAGACCTTGGTGGCCAGGGCCAGGGAAGTTTCCTCGTGCCCGCATCGAACATCATCGACCACATCGCAGACTCAGAGACTGCTGACTGCCCTCGTTCCTAGTCCCGAAAGGTTGGGTCGTTCTCGATCCGAATGCTGCAGGACCAAGGGGCGCGGGTCTTCAAGTTCGAATCTTCGGGTATCTGCGACACCCGCGTTGGGCACGCCTCGCCATGCCCGAGTCATCCTCGTCATTTCGATCTGCGGACCGGTCCACCGGTGCAGGCCGGTCAGAAGAGGCGTTGGACCAGAACCCGGCCCAGGACTTGGGTCTGGGTGTCGGCCATCATCTGGGCCACAGCAGGGTCGGAGAAGTTCTTGACCGAAGCGGCCATCAGGTCATCAAGCGAATCGGTCGAGGTGACCACCGAACCGGTGAACGGCGCAGCACCGGCGGCCACGGCGGTCATCGCCATCATGCCATTCGCTCCGTGCTGAATGTGCCCCCAGTTGTGTCCGAAGTTGGTCTGAGCGGTTGCGTCATCGATCGGAGCGCTGGTCATGTACAGCACTGATCCGAACTCGCCGGTGCGCTCACCGAACTCGGCCTGGATCCGCATGAGGCTGCGGCGCTGGATATGGACCTGATGATCCTGCATCAGTTGGACCAGTCGCTCGTCACCGTAGAAGGCCTGCTGGCCGCGCATCGCTGCATCGATCGAGTCGAACTCGAAGGACACGGCCACCATGCCTGCCATGTCGCCGCCCATGATGGCCTGCGAGGCCGTGGTCGTGGTCGCCCCGAGCGCCCGGTAGTGCTCGGGAGCCCAGGTGTTGCCGGCCTCAGCAAACCCGGCAACATCGGTCAAGGAGATAATTGAAACGTAGGAGTAGCTCATGTGGTTCTTTCGATCCGTCGAATATGACCCTGCAGAATGGACCTGCGAAGGTGGTAGCAGTTCTAACACGAAGCGACGAAGCCGTTTGGATGATTCCTTCGAGTCCATCGGCGCTGGCTTCGTCTTCGTTCCGGCAGATGCGGGTGCATGTATAGCGAAGATGATGGATCCGAAATCCCGACGTGTCTCGCTCGTTCGACGGCATGTTC
>JABIQM010000176.1 GCA_018699415.1 Acidimicrobiaceae bacterium | reverse complement strand
CGCTCACCTTCGCCAACTGCTGCTTCTCGATGGTGGACTGGTTGCTCAGCGGACACTTCACCACGTTTCCCGAGCTCCAGATCGCGTACGCAGAGGGCCAGATCGGGTGGATCCCCTACATCCTTGAGCGCGCCGACGCCGTGTGGGAAGAAAACCGTGGCTGGGGTGGCATTGCCGACAAGGTCCTCGAACCGCCGAGTGATCTCTTCCGCAAGCATGTGTATGGCTGCTTCTTTGATGACGCGTTCGGACTGCAGTCGATTGCCGACATTGGTGAAAACAACGTCACCTACGAAACCGATTACCCGCACAGCGACTCGACGTGGCCGCACAGTTCCAAGATCGCACAAGAACAGACTCGCGGTTTGACCGAAGAGCAGATCTACAAGGTGCTGCGGGGTAACGCCATCAACATGTTGCACCTCGAGGACTACCGAGCAGCCGACAAGGCAGCTGGCATCTCCGTCTTCAGCTCGTGAACAGAACCGTTCCGGCGTTGGTTCACCGGGCGGCGATGAAGTTCGGCAATCTCGAAGCAGTGGTTGCGCCGGATGTGCGTTGGACCTTTACCGAGCTTGCCGAGCGGGCTGAGCGAGCCGCCAGGGCGTTCATCGCTGCGGGGGTTGAGCCAGGCGACCGAGTGGCGATCTGGGCTCCGAACATCCCGGAGTGGATTGAGGCGGTACTCGGGATTCATCTGGCCGGTGGTGTCCTCGTGCCGCTCAACACTCGGTTCAAGGGTCCAGAGGCGGCCCAGATCCTCGATCGAAGCCGGGCGAAGGTGCTGCTGTGTGTTAATGGATTCCTCGGCAATGACTATGTCGAGATGCTTGACGGATTCGACCTCACCCACCTCGTCCACACGGTGGTGCTCCGTGGCGAACAGCCGAACGGAACCATCGGGTGGGCTGAGTTCTTGAACGCATCGACCGATGCCGTGTTGCCTGACGTCGACGAGTCCGACCTGTCCGACATTCTTTTCACATCAGGCACGACGGGGCGTCCAAAAGGGGTGCTTGCTACGCATCATCAGACAGTTCGAGTGTTCACTGATTGGTCAGACATCATCGGGCTTCGTCGCGGCGATCGCTATCTGATCGTCAACCCCTTCTTCCATACGTTCGGGTACAAGGCCGGCATTATCGCCTCGGTCATCCAGGGATCGACAATGGTTCCTGAACCGGTATTCGACGTGCCGACCGTTCTGCGACGCGTGTCGGAGGAATCGATCTCGATGCTTCCGGGACCCCCAACCCTCTACCTGTCGATCCTGAACCATCCAGATCGTGAGAACTACGACCTGAGTTCGCTCCGATTGGCTGTCACCGGCGCAGCGGCAGTGCCAGTTGAGATGATCAATCGCATGCGAACCGAACTCACTTTTGAGACGATCCTCACTGCCTACGGCCTTACCGAGTCGACGGGAACTGTGTCGATGTGTCGCCCCGGCGATGATCCCGAAATCATCTCTTCCACGTCGGGAAGGGCGATTCCCGATGTCGAGGTCCGCATCGTTGGTGGTGACAACCAGGAACTGTCATGTGGCGAACAGGGAGAGATAGTCGTGCGGGGCTACAACGTTACCCAGGGCTATTTCGAAGATCCGCACGCCACGAAGGAAGCGATCGACTCTGATGGATGGCTTCACACTGGCGACATCGGCGTGATGGATGCCGAAGGCAACATCGACATCACTGATCGGCTCAAGGACATGTTCATCGTTGGTGGATTCAATGCCTACCCAGCCGAGATCGAGAACAGCCTGGTGTCGCACCCCGCTATCGCACATGTTGCCGTCGTGGGTGTTCCTGACGAGCGAATGGGTGAAGTTGGCCACGCCTTCGTTGTCCTCCGACCCGGTGAGACGGTGGGTGCTGATGAAGTCGTCGCCTGGTGTCGCGACCAGATGGCCAACTACAAGGTGCCTCGGGCCGTTCACATGGTCGATGCGCTCCCGCTGAATGCCAGCGGCAAGGTCTTGAAGTATGAACTTCGACGTCTGATTGATGAATGGGAGAATCGATGAGAGGGATCGTTTACGACGGGACCGAGACAAAGTTGGTTGATGGTCTGGAGTTGTGTGACCCCGGGCCACGCGACGTCATTGTTGACATCGCAGCTGCTGGTTTGTGCCACAGCGACCTGTCCTACATGTCGGGCATTTATCCCGTACCGAGTCCTGGCGTCTGCGGGCATGAGGGTGCTGGGGTCGTCTCCGCCATTGGTGAGGCCGTCACCAACGTGAGAGTTGGTGACCATGTGGTCATCGCAACCCTGTCTGCCTGCGGAATGTGTGAAGCGTGTGGCGACGGTCGACCGACTGCGTGCCGGGCCACGCTCGGCCGCAGCCGCAAGCCGTTCACCACCGCGGACGGTGAACAGATCCATATGTTCGCGGCCACGAGCGCGTTCGCCGAGAAGACGATCGTTGCTGACGTTCAGTGTGTTCGGATTCCCAAGGACGTGCCACTCGCATCCGCCGCCCTGATCGGGTGTGGGGTGGTTACCGGCGTTGGTGCGGTGATGAATCGGGCGCGCGTGCAGCGCGGTGAAACCGCCATTGTGTTCGGCGTCGGAGGGGTCGGCCTCAACGTCATTCAGGCCCTTCGGATCGCTGGTTCGCCGACGATCATCGCGGTTGACACGGTCCCGGAGAAGGAAGATCTCGCTCGCCAATTCGGCGCCACCCATTTCATTGACGGTGGGGCCGAAGATCTTGTGGCCCAAGTGGGGGCCATCGCCCCCCACAGCAGCCGGGCCGATCGTGGCTGGTTCAACAGTGGCGGTGTCAACTGGGCCTTCGACTGTGTTGCCCATCCCGACGTCACCTGGAACGCGTTGGAGTGTCTCGACTGGAATGGATCGGTTGTTGTGGTTGGCGTGGCGAGCCAGACCGCGGAGTTCAAAGGCCTCTACACCCGCCTCACGCAGGTGGAACGCGGCATCATGGGTTGCCGCTACGGCAGCATTTCTCCGCACCGCGACATCCCTCGAATCGTTGAGATGTATCGGGCCGGCGACCTCCTTCTCGATGAGTTGGTAAGCGCCAGCCATCCGGTCGAGGACTGGGAAATCGCTCGAGACGAACTGAAATCGGGAAAGGTGGCCCGAGGGGTCATCACCTTCGGCTGAGTAGACCAATGACGACGCTGCTTGATCTTCATGATGAGGTGGTTGCCACCGATGGGGATCGCGAAGCCTTCGTGCAACCCTTGGCCGATGGCAGCGTTCGACGGATTACGTTCACTCAGTGGGCGGCGCATGCCGATGGTGCCGCTCAGAGGTTGATTGCCGATGGGGTGCAACCCGGTGATGTCGTCGCCATCCATATGGCCAGTTCGATTGACTACGCAATCGCCTACAACGCCATCCTTCGCGCTGGCGCCATCGCCACCGGAATCAACCCTCGGCTCGGCTCGTCAGAGATCGCTCACATCACTGACCGGTGTCGACCAGTCCAGACGCTCGCGGCGTTGCCCGACTACGAGATGGGGGACCCGCTGGCGCGGCGAGTGGACAGCACCAACATGGATCCTGTTGCAATCGTGTGGACCGGCGGCACGACGGGGATGCCAAAGGGGGCATGGTTCGACCATCGTTGTCTCGAGGCGATGACCGACGGGGCGGCTCCCCTCAGCGTGTTTGGTGATCGTCGACTCTCGCCGCTTCCGTTCGCTCACGTCGGATACATGACCCGCATCTGGGACGAGCTCATCCATCGAGTGACCACCATCATCGTGCCCTCACCTTGGACGGCGGAAGGAGCGCTGCGAGTCATCGAGTCCGAGCAGGTCAGCGTCTGCCAGGGAGTGCCGACCCAGTACCGGCTCATGTTCGACCACCCACTCGCGGCGAACACCGATGTTTCGAGCCTGCGAATTGCGGGCATTGGGGCATCGCGTATTCCTCCCGAACTTGTGATTGAGATGCGGGAGACCCTGAAGTGCCCGGTCGTTGTCCGCTACGCCAGCACGGAAAGCTGCCTCGCCACAGGAACCCGTCTTGACGATGATGTCGAGACGATCTGCGGCACCGTTGGTCGGCCCAACGGTGGCGTTCAGGTGCGGATTGCCGACGACGGCGACCGGCCCGTGGGCGCTGGGTTGGTGGGGAACGTGCAGATCCGCAGCCGCGCCGTGATGCGTGGGTACTGGAACGATCCAGACCGGACGGCCGAGTCATTCACGCCCGACGGCTTCGTGCGTACTGGAGATCTCGGGTCTCTCGACGACGATGGCAATTTGCGGCTGGCGGGGCGATCGACAGAGATGTACATCCGGGGTGGTTACAACGTGTATCCGATCGAGATCGAGAATTGTCTGGGCGAGCACTCGGGCGTGGCGGCCGCCGCTGTACTCGGCACGCGGGTCGATGATCGTCTTGGTGAGATTGGTGTGCTGTTTGCCGTGCCCGTTCCTGGCGCGAACCTGTCCCTCGCCGAAGTGCGCAGCTTTGTCAGTGGCCGGTTGGCCAGTTACAAGGCGCCCGATGTACTCATCGAGGTCGAGCAACTCCCGGTGACGCCGATTGGCAAAGTGGACAAGCGTCAACTCCAACCCCAGGCAGCTGAGGAGGCCGCAACATGGACCAGATGAATTCAACACTGTGGGCGAGTATCTGTGCTCGCGCCGACGCGACGCCCCTGAAGCAGATGGCGATCGACGAGGCCGGCCGAACTATGACGTTCGCCGAGTATCGGGATGCGTGTGAGGTGTCAGCCGCTGGTCTCGCGGACCGCGGGGTCGGCGCCGGCAGCGTCGTCTCCTGGATCTTGCCGAGCACTATCAAATCGCTGGTTCTTGCGGGGGCTCTGTCGCGCCTTGCCGCAGTGCAAAATCCGATCCTTCCGATCTATCGCAACAAGGAAATTGGTTTTATTATCGATCAGGCGAAGTCTGAGCTCTTGATC
Source organism: Acidimicrobiaceae bacterium (assembly GCA_018699415.1). GTDB lineage: Bacteria > Actinomycetota > Acidimicrobiia > Acidimicrobiales > Aldehydirespiratoraceae > JAACCU01. Next base: position 2,489 of record JABIQM010000176.1, on the reverse strand, counting down.
GTGCCGCGCCAGGTCCGAGGATTCGACTTCGCGGCAATGGCCCATGAGCTGGCGGCGGTGAATGGAGTCGAGGTCTTGGTGGTTGACCCCGAACTCCCGTCGGGTGACCCAGCGAAACTGGTGCCCTTTGCCTCAACCGCTGACGACACCCGCTGGCTGTTCTACTCGTCAGGTACAACTGCGGATCCGAAGGGTGCGATGCACTCCGATGCTTCGATATCCGCCGCGTCGGATGGGATGCAATCTGGTTGCCATATCAGCCTCGAGGACAAGAGCGCCGTTGTCTTTCCCATCACCCACGTGGGAGGGCTTGTGTGGCTGTTCAACTCGATGCAAACCGGCGTCGAGCTCCTCATGGTGGAGGCCTTCAGCCCGGCTACCTCACCTCAGTGGCTGGGTGATCATGGATGTACGTGTGCGGGCGCCGGCACTGTCTTTTTTCAGTCGTACCTCGCCGCACAACGAGCGCTGCCTGAAGGGGAACAACTGCTCCCCAACGTTCGCATCTTCAACGGCGGTGGTGCCCCCAAACCGTTGACTCTTCATGGGGAACTTGTCGAGACGTTCGGTGCCCCGTTGCTGAATGGTTGGGGCCTTACCGAAGCGCCGATCGCAACAATGGCCTCGGTGGATGACCCTCACGACAAGTTGGCAGCCACTGAAGGCCGGGCGGTTCCCGGAACTCAGCTTCGGGTGATGCTCGACAACGAAGAGATCGGCCCAAATCGCGAAGGCGAGCTTCAGGTGAAAGGTCCGCAGGTGTGCAAGGGGTACTTGGATCCACGCCTCGACGCTGAAGCGTTCGTCGATGGATGGTTCCGCACCGGTGACCTCGGCATGATCGACGACGACGGCTATGTCACCATCACCGGCCGTCTCAAGGATGTGATCATCCGGAAGGGCGAAAACATCTCGGCCAAGGAGATCGAAGACATCATCAACTCGCATCCCGCGGTGGGCGAGGTGGCGGTGATCGGGCTCCCCGATGCAGAACGAGGAGAGCGAGCATGCGCCGTGATCGTGGCGACCGGTGACCGGCCGCTGACTCTTGACGAGCTGACGGGACACATTGCGACGTCGTCGCTGTCGAAGCACAAGTATCCCGAACAACTGGAGTTTGTAGATGCCCTCCCGCGTAACCCGACTGGTAAGATCCTGAAAAAGGATCTCCGTAGGCGGTTCGGTTAGATCCCGCGTTTCTGACGCAACGTCAGAAACCGGTAGGGTTTCACCTCGATGGACCTTCGCTACACCGATGAGGAACGAGAGTTCCGCCATGAACTCCGGACATGGCTCGACGGCGTCCTGCCTGAGATCGGGCCCGAGCCGCACCGCCAGGACTGGGCGGCTCGGCGAACCTATGAGACCGGTTGGCAAAAGCAGCTGCACGAGGCTGGGTACGCAGGCATCAATTGGCCGTCCGAGTTTGGGGGTCGTGGTGCCACGCCCACCGAGCACCTGATCTTCCTTGAGGAAACCGAGCGCGCCAAAGCTCCCTATGTTGGGATGAACTTCGTCGGGCTGCTCCACGCTGGCCCGACACTCATCGTCGAAGCCAACGACGAGCAGAAAGCGAAGCATTTGCCTGCGATCCTGCGCGGTGACGACGTGTGGTGTCAGGGATTCTCGGAACCAAATGCGGGAAGCGACTTGGCAAGTCTTGGCTGCCGAGCGGTGCGTGACGGCGACGACTACGTCATCAGCGGTCAAAAGATCTGGACAAGCTTCGCCCATGTGGCTGACCACTGTGAGCTTCTCGTGCGCACCGACGCCGAGGCGCCCAAGCATCGCGGCATCACCTGGCTGATCATGGACATGACCGCTCCTGGAATCGATATCCGGCCCCTTCGAACGATGGAAGGCTCTACCGAGTTTGCCGAAATGTTCCTTGATGAGGTTCGGATTCCCGTGTCGAGCAAGGTCGGTGACGAAAACGACGGTTGGCGGGTAGCGATGACGACCCTCAGCTTCGAGCGAGGCACAGCGTTCGTGAGCGAGATGCTCCAGACGATGGAACTCTGTGCCGACCTCGCACGGCTGGCGAAGTCGATCACCCGAACCTCTGGCGTTGCGTGGGACGACATTGGGTTGCGGCGAGATCTCGGTCGGATCGCAGCCGAGCTCGATGCCTTGTGGGCGCTCACAAAACGAAACATCTCCGAGGCCACCCGCACTGGGTTGGTCGGAGCTGGTGGCAGCGTCTTCAAGCTCGCGTACACCGATCTTCGCCACCGGCTCGGCGACACTGCACTTCATTTGCTCGAGCGGGCATCACTCTCGCTTGATGATCTCGGCGAACTGCCATCGGGCCAGCATGTGCAGGGCCGAATCCATGGCCTGTCGATGACAATCGCGGCTGGTACGACCCAGGTACAAAAGAACATCATTGCCGAGCGCTTGTTGGGGCTCCCGAAGGAACCCAAGGTCGGCGGCTGATGGACTTCTGGCTGACCGACGATCACGAGGCATTGCAGGAGGGAATTCGGTCG
>JABIQM010000087.1 GCA_018699415.1 Acidimicrobiaceae bacterium | reverse complement strand
CGCCTCCATCACGGGTGAAGATCGCAGTGCCGTTGCCGAACGGATTGTTGTTCAGGAGCTCGAGCGCCTCGTCGTAGGTGTCGACTCGGACAACGGCAAGAACCGGACCAAAGACCTCATCGCGGTACACGTCCATATCCGGAGTGACATTGTCGATCAGCGAACAGCCCAAGAAGAAGCCGTCGCTGTCGAATTTGGTTTCGCGTCCGTCGAGCACGAGCGTTGCGCCAGCCGCGGCTGCGCCGCCGACATAACCGGCCACGCGGTCACGGTGTTCACGGGTGATGAGTGCACCCATCTCGGCGTCAGGGTCGTCGCCGGCACCGATCTTGAGCTTGACGGTGCGATCGGCGATGGCTTCGATGAGGGGGTCAGCAATGTCACCAACCGCCACAGCCACGGAGATCGCCATACAGCGTTCGCCGGCGGAGCCGTAAGCGGCCGAGACGGCGGCATCAGCGGCGAGGCCAATGTCGGCATCAGGCAGCACCAGCATGTGGTTCTTCGCTCCACCAAGGGCCTGGACACGCTTGCCGTTGTTGGTGGCGGTCTGGTGGATGTAGCGAGCGATCGGGGTTGAACCTACGAAGCTGACCGCAGCGATGTCACGGTGTTCGAGGATGGCGTCGACGGCCACCTTGTCGCCGTTCACAACGTTGAAGACACCAGGAGGGAAGCCCGCTTCGGCGAACAACTCGGCAAACAGCAACGCAACCGACGGGTCCTTCTCGCTGGGCTTAAGGATGAAGGTGTTGCCAGTGGCAATCGCGTTTGGAATCATCCACAGCGGAACCATGGCCGGGAAGTTAAACGGTGTGATACCGGCAACGACACCGAGGGGCCGCCGGACGGTGGTCACGTCGATTCCAGTTGCGACCTGGTTGGAGTGTCCGCCACGCATCAGTTCACCGATGTTGCAGGCGTACTCGATGTTGTCGATGCCTCGGGCAACCTCGCCGAGCGCATCGGAATGGACCTTGCCGTGCTCAGAGGAGACCGCGGCGGCGAGTGCATCAGCGTTTTCGTCGACCAGGTTTCGGAGCTTGAACATCAGCTTGGTGCGGTTGGCGATGGAGGACTTGCCCCACGTCTCAAATGCTTCCTTGGCCGCAGCAACAGCAGTGTCGACCTCGCCAACCGAGGCGAGAGCCACGCTGCCGGTCTGCTGACCTGTGGCCGGGTTGTTGACCACGCCGGTGTTGCCGGATGTGCCGGCCACGGCCTGACCGTTGATGAAGTGTCCGATTTGGTTGATTTTGCTCATGGTGCGTCTCTTCAGTTTCCGTTGTTCAAATCTCAGGTATGAGGGCTTAGTTGTTGTTCAGATCGTTAATCGCAGCGAGCATCGCGGCGATTGCTTCGTCCATCTCTATCGCCGACACGTTGAGCATCGGGGCGATACGGATCACATTGCCATAGAGGCCGCCTTTGCCCACGAGAAGGCCATGGATCCGGCACGCTTCGAGGAACTCACCAGCGCGACCTGCGTCAGCTTCGTTGCTGGCGGGGTGCACGAACTCGAGCGCCTGCATGAGGCCTTTGCCTCGGAGCTCAGCGATCCAATCGTTGGCCTCAACCGCAGCTTGCAGCCCAGCGGTGAGTTGTTTGCCTCGAGCGAACGCGTTGCCCTGCATGTCTTCATCAATGACGGCCCGAAGCGTGGCATTGCCCGCTGCCGCTGACAGCGGGTTACCGCCGAACGTCGAAAACGAGGTGACCTTTATCGTGTCCATGATCTCGGCCCGAGCGACCACGCCGGCGAGAGCGGTGCCGTTGCCGACACCCTTGGCGAACGTGAGCATGTCGGGGACGGTGTCGTGGGCTTCATAGCCCCAGAAATGTTCGCCGGTGCGGCCCCAACCCGTCTGCACCTCATCGGAAATCAACAGAATTCCTTTGGCATCGAGCTCCTTCTTAAAGGCGCCGAAGAAGCCATCTGGCGGGGTGGCGAAACCGCCGACACCCTGGATCGGTTCGACGATGAGACACGCCACGTCGCCCGCCGACATCATGTCGAGCGTCTGGGCCAAGTCGTCGACACATGCCTGGGTGAACGCGGCGTCGTCGAGCTCGCGAAATGGGCTCCGCAGGCGGTAGCCGCCCTGCACGAAATTCACGTCGAGACCTGAAATCGACGTCGACGACCACGAGCTGTGCGAGGTGATCGCCTGGGTGGTGAACGAACGGCCGTGGTAGCTGTTGCGCATTGCCAACACCTGGTTGGACTTGCGGTAGCTCGTGGCGAGCAACAACGCGGTGTCGTTGGCCTCTGAGCCCGACGCGGTGAAGAAGACCCGGGCATCCGGAATGCCGGAGAGGGCGGTGATTCGCTCGGCCAACTCGATCATCGGCTCGTTGAGATACAGCGTCGAGGTGTGCATCACCTTGGCGGCCTGGGCCTGCACCGCGGCCGTGACCTTCGGGTGGTTGTGTCCGACCATGGTGGTGAGTACGCCGCCGAAGAAGTCGAGATAGCGGTCGCCCTCCGCGGTGAAGACGTAGCTGCCTTCACCGTGATCGATGGAGATCGGCTCGGCAAACATCGGCTTGACGAACGACGGCAAGACGGCGCGATAGCGCGCCAGAAGTTCGCTGTCGGATGATCCTGTTGCCGCTGACTCTCTAACCATTGGGCAAGTATGTGTTACAAAATCCTTGCATACAATCTGATCTTTGTACTACACAAAAGAAATGGGAGTTGCACCAATTCACCTCCAGATCGCCACGCAACTCGGTGAGCGAACCGGGCCCGCTATCGCAGCAGTAATCGGTGCAATGGCGGCTGATGGCTCGCTCGTAGTCGGCGATCAACTCCCCACAGTGCGCGCTCTCGCGTCAGAGCTCGGCGTCAGCCCCAGCACGGTTTCCGAAGCCTGGCGAATCCTGCGAGACCGCGGGGTCATCGAGACTGACCGACGGCGCGGCACCAGGATCCGCCGGACTGCCTCCACCGATGGAGGCCGGTACTGGCATGTACCGGTGGAGCCGGGCACACTCGCCCTCGATCTCAGCACCGGCACTCCCGACCCAGCCCTGCTCCCGGCGCTTGGCACGGCACTCAGCCAACCCCAGGTCGATCTCGGCGCCAGCAGCTATCTCGATGAACCCGTGGTCCCCGAACTATCAGCGGTCCTGAAAAAACAATGGCCGTTTCCTCCCGAAACGCTCACAGTTGTGAACGGCGCTCAAGACGCGATCGACCGTCTGATCGGAGCCGTTGTGCGCTTCGGAGATCGAGTCGTCGTTGAGGACCCTACGTTCCCCCCGCTGCTCGATCTTCTCGACCTGGCGGGAGCCACCGTTATCGGCGTCAAGATTGACGATGACGGCATGTGCCCGTTGGCGCTTGCTGACGCTCTGCGCGATGAACCGGTCGCCATCTTCCTTCAGCCTCGTGCCCACAATCCGACCGGGGTGAGTCTTTCCGCCGATCGAGCCGACGCGATCGCCAAGCTCGTTGCGGGCACATCCACCCTCGTGGTCGAAGACGACCACTCCGGTGCCGTCGCCGGCGCTGACCTCCACAGCATCGGGACCCGACTCCCCCATCAATGCGTCCATGTCCGGAGCTTCTCCAAGTCCCACGGCCCCGACTTGCGTCTTGCCGCTGTCGGTGGTGCTGCAGCCCCAATCGACGCATTAGTGCGGCGGCGTCAGCTCGGCCCATCGTGGACGAGTCGACTCCTCCAACGCGTGCTGCTCGATCTGCTCGGTGACGAACGCGTCCAGCGTGGCGTTGCCGATGCCGAACTTGCCTATGCCAAACGCCGAACGCACCTCATCTCGGCACTGAAGGAACGCGGCATCGATATCCCCGCAGTCGGGTCGGGCCTGAACCTCTGGGTTCCCGTCCGTGATGAACGAGACGCAGTGGTCGCCCTGGCCGCCCAAGGGATCGGGGTGGCACCCGGTAGCCCGTTCGACGTCCGCGACCCCGAACATCACCACGTGCGCATCACCATCTCGGCTCTACCCGCAGACGTCAGCGAACTGGCCGACGCCCTCGCCCGAGCAAGTCAACCGTTTGGACGCCGTACCACCGGGGTCTGACCCAGCATTATGTAGTCGGCAGCCGCCTACCAGTTGGCAGCGATGTACTGAGTTTCGCAGAACTCAAAGATGCCCTCATGGGCGCCTTCGCGACCCAGGCCGCTCTGCTTCATGCCGCCGAACGGTGCCGCCGGGTCAGACATCGCACCTCGGTTGATACCGACCATGCCGGCCTGGATGCGCTCGCCGACCGCCATCGCACGAGCGACGTCGCCGGAGAACACATAACTGGCAAGTCCCAGCTCGGTGTCGTTGGCCCAGTCGATCACCGTGTCGGTGTCGGTGAACTTGATGACCGGGGCAACTGGGCCAAAGATCTCTTCTTTGGCGATCGGTGACTCCATCGTGACATCGCCAAGAACAGTCGGGGAGTAGAAGAAGCCCGGCCCATCAATTCGGGCACCACCAACCGCGGCGGTAGCGCCGGCGGCAAGCGCACCTTGCACCAAGCCATCAATGCTCTCGATGGCACCGGCATTGATCATGGGGCCACAGGTCACGCCCTCCTCATTGCCGGGGCCCACCTTCATGGCGCCCATGGCCGCAGCCAGCCGCTCAGTGAACTCGTCGGCCACGCCGGCCTCAACGAACATGCGGTTGGCGGCGGTGCACACCTCAGCGGAGTGGCGCATCTTGGCCGTCATCGCACCCTCGACAGCCGAATCCATGTCGGCATCGTTGAAGACGATGAACGGTGCATTTCCTCCCAGTTCCATACCGGTCTTGAGGACACGATCAGCGCAGCGCTTCAGAAGAATCCGGCCAACCTCGGTCGAGCCGGTGAACGAAACCATGCGCGTGGCTCGGTGCTCGATGGCGGCATCAAACCAGGAACCCGACGAAAGAGTAGGGACGACGTTGACGAGGCCAGCGGGAACACCGGCCTCTTCGAGAAGCTCAGCGACACGCAGTGCGGTCAACGGCGTCTCCTTCGGCGGCTTGATGACGCAGGCGTTGCCGGCGGCAAGCGCCGGCGCAACCTTGCGAGTGATCATCGCTGCTGGGAAGTTCCACGGCGTGACCATCACCACGACACCTACCGGTGGGTGGTGAATCAGGATCTTATGGGCGCCGCTCGGCGCCGTCTTGATGACACCATCAATGCGGACTGCCTCTTCAGCATTCCAGCGGAAGAACTCCGCGGCGTAGGCAATCTCACCCTTGGCGTCGGCCGTCGGCTTGCCATGCTCGGCAGTGATCAACCCAGCAAGCTCATCGGTGTGGTTGAGCAGGGTCTGCCAGCAATTACGCAGCACTTCACTGCGAACGCGCGGAGCGGTGGCCGCCCAACTGCGCTGGGCCAGATCAGCGGCGTCAACCGCAGCAGTGGCGTCGGCGGGCGTACCTGCCGCGACCTCAGCAATGACCTCACCGTTCGCCGGGTTGAGAACCTCGATCCGGTCACTGCCGCTCCCGTCAAGCCACTTACCACCGATGAGCATTTGCGTCTGCACTGATCCCCCTGGGAGTCCCTCGCTGTGATTGGAGCCTCGCAGCACCAACAACCCTCGACAACCCCCTAAGAGTAATCCTCGGACCGCGGGTGACGGCGAAAATGCGGCATCTCGTTCCCGGGCGCCCGCTCGGTTCACCACGTCGGCACCGAAACGGTGGCCAGTCAGGGTGACCGGTCAAACCACGGCAGCGACGTTTGCACCGCGGGGCCGATCGCGATCAACCACCACGCGGTCCCCCACCCGATAGTGCCGCCGAGTATTAGTCCACCAAAGAACGCGAATGCCTCGATCGAGAAGCGGGCCGTACGGATGCTCCAACCCCGAACGGCCAAGCCGGTCATCACTCCATCGCGGGGTCCTGGTCCGACATGTACGCCCAAATACAACGCCGATCCCAACCCGACGACCAGCGGCGCAAGGATGGTGAACACAACGCGAGCAACGGCTGAGCCAGGTTCGTCGAGAAGCCAGAGCGTGAGATCGGTGGTCGGCCCGATGATGATCACATTAAGCACCGTGCCAAGCCCGACCCGCACCCCCATGGCAAGCACTATGACGAGAAGAAGCACTCCCGTCACGACGGTCGCGCCGCCAATACTCAACGGTGAACGGTCAGAGAGCCCTTCATGGAAGACCGTCCACGGACCCTGTCCATTGCCGCCGCGAACGACCAGACCCATGCCACACCCAAACAGCATCAAACCAACAACGAGTTGCCGTAGGCCGCGCCAATCGGTGACAAACATTGATGAGCCCAGCGACGTGTTCACGCCGCGAAGACAACCGCATCAGGCGGCCCGGGTCAAACCGGCTCAGACACCATCGGTTCGGGACCGGTGTAGCGGGCACTCGGCCGAATGATCTTGCCGACGCTCACCTGCTCGATGACGTGAGCCGACCAGCCGATCGAGCGACTCACGGAAAACGTTGGCGTAAACATCGCCCGGGGCAGGCCTGCCAACTCGAGGACGACTCCCGCCCAGAACTCGACATTGGTAACGATTCGCTGATCGGGCTTCCACGCCGCGAGAGCCGCGAGAATTTCCGACTCAATCCCGGCGGCACGCCTCACAAGATCGACAGCCTCGGCACCACGTGTAGCCGACAGCGACTCGGCCGTGGCGCGCAGAACGACTCCCCGCGGATCCTCGGCGCGGTAAACAGCGTGACCGAAGCCCATGATCTTGTCGCCACGGTCGAGGGCTCCGGTCACCCAGGCCCTCGCGCGCTCTGGGGTCTCGATCTCATCGATCATCTCGATGCAGCGACTTGGTGCACCGCCATGAAGAGGCCCGGTCAGCGCGCCGACCGCTGCGACCAGCGAGCCGGCCATATCAGCACCGGTACTCGCAACCACGCGGCCGGTGAACGTGGAAGCGTTGAAGCCATGGTCAACGGTGGCCACGAGGTACTGCTCGACTGCACGGGCAGCAGCCGGGGTCGGCATGACGCCAGTCGCCATTCGCAAGTAGTCCGCAGCGTGGCCAACAGTCGGGTCCGGGGATATCGCCTCAAGCCCAAGTCGGCGGCGGTGATGCCGAGCCAGGATCGTCGGAACGATCGCGGCAAGTCTGATGGCGTCATCGTGAAGATCTGCCGGCGATCGATCAAGCGACTCACCACGATCCTCACAATCAGCGACCGCGAGGATGCCAACTCGAAGTGTGTTCATTGGATTGACCATGCAGTCGGCGGCTGCGTCGACAAACTCGCCGACACCAAAGGGAAGTGTTCGATAGCCGCCCGGTTCGATCAGCGCCGCCGCTGGCGGAAGATCTCCATTGAGCTGAAGAGTCCACACATCCTCGAGCGTGCGTTCGCGAGCGAGTTCGGCCGCGTCGTACTGCCGGTAGTGAAAAAAGCCCTCTTGGCCCCGAACATCGCCAAGCACAGTGTCGGCTACTGCGAGTCCTTTGAGCCCGGGCGGTGCGATCAGTTCATCAGCCATGGGTTTACCGTGCACGACAAGCGGATACATTGACAACCATGATCAAATCAACATTGATCGAATCAATATGACATCCGCCCATCAACCGGCACGTATCAGTGCGGTAGAAGCGGCGGTCCGACTCGGTGTCAAGCGGGAGACGATCTATGCCTACGTGAGCCGAGGGATGCTCAACTCCGAACGCCACATCGACGGCAAGTCATCAACCTTTGATCCCGCCGAAATCGAGCGGTTCCGCCGCGACAAGAACGACCGTCGCCCCGGTCGACTCGACGTCTCCGTCGCTTCAGCCATCACCGAGGTCACCGACGGGTCGGTCGCGTACCGCGGCCATGCATTAGCCCAACTCGTGCACGCCGGGCACCACTACGAGGAGGTCGCTGAGCTCCTGTGGACTGGCTCGCTTGGCGCTACAGACTCCTGGCCTCCCGATGATCGCCTCCGCGCCGCCGTCCAGCCGGCCGTCGATGCATTGCTACCGACGGCTACTGCCATCGACCGGATGATGGCTGGCGTCGTTGCCGCTGCCGCGGCAGACCCGTTCCGCAACGACCGCTCACTGCACGGCATGACGAGCAGTGGCCGAATCCTCACCAGCACAATTGTGGACGCGCTGCCGTTGGCTGCTCGTTCGAGCCGAGGAGAACGGCTGGCGGAGCGACTCTGGCGTCGGCTCGCCCGCACGGGCAGCAACCAATGGCCACTACTCAACCTTGCGATGGTGCTCTTGGCCGACCACGGCATGGCCACGTCCACGCTCGCCGCCAGGCTGGCAGCATCCACCCGCTCTGGCCCTCACGCAATCCTCCTTGCCGGGCTCGGCGCGGTGGCCGGCCCCCTTCATGGAGCGGCGAGCCGTGTCGTCCACGAACTCTTTGCCGATGCAGAGCTCCGCGGCCCCGAAGTGGCGCTCGCCACCGTCATTCAGCGCGACGGCAAGGTGCCCGGCATCGGCCACTTCATCCACCGCTCGACCGACCCGCGACACGACCTTTTGATGGAGCGCCTGGCCGAGACCGACCTGGACCAACAACGGATGGACGTCGTGGCATCAATCGTGTCGCTGACATCAGAACGCATCCCGGTGGCCCCCAACGTCGACCTCGCCCTCGGGGCACTCACCTACATCGCCGGCATGGCGCCCGACGCGGGCGAGGTCATCTTCGCCATTGCTCGCACCGCCGGGTGGCTCGCCCATGCGCTCGAGGAGTACGAGGAAACCCCCATCCGGTTCCGTCCCGTCGGTCGATACGTCGCATCCCCGACGACTCACCGGCCATCGCTCCCGTTGGCCTAAAGACGCTCGATCAATCGGTCAACCGCCACCGTCGGCGTGAGCCGTCCAGCGGCAACATCTCCGGCCAGCGCCTCGCGGGCGCTGCGAAATGCGGGGTCATCATCAAAGTGTCCGAGCAGACGATCGCGGAGCATCGTCTGCATCCATAGCAACGTCTGAGCCCGACGACGCTCCGCGAGCTCGCCAGACGCCGTCATCGCCTGCCGGTGGCCCTCAACCCCGGACCACACCTCATCGATCGCCTGCGGCGACTGCAGACTCCACGGCTTCATCACCAACGACCAATGGACCGAGACCTGATGGCCCCCCGACACGGCACCCCCTGGAGCTTCCGCAACGGATGCCGATGCGACGACTGCCGCCAAGCCAGCCTCGGCTACTACCGCGCCTGCCGGGCCCGCAAACGCGCCGAGCTCGGCCTCCCACCGTTCGTGCGGTTCCCCCGGCCGAACCTGTGGGCTCAGATCGACCTACGTCCACGGCTGCCGCTGCGACGACTGCCGACGAGCCGAGACGACCTACCGCCGTAAGTACCGCGCTCGCAAACGCGCATGACCGACCAGGACCTCGTCCAAGCCGTCCAGGACGGGCGCATCGACGCCCCACCGATCGTGCAGGTCATGTCCACCGGAACCGCCGCATGGACCCACTGGCGCACCCTCTTCGCCGATGAACTCGCACCCTCACCGCCGAACTCACCCGCCGACGCCTGCATGGAATGCACCGGCCTCTGCGAAACCTGCCCCGTTGACGGCGGCGAGTGGCCTCGGCGCAACCAAAACGAGATCTCGACCAGCGAAGCTCGAGGCCTCCCGTACGCCGGCTCCGACGCCCCACCGCCACTCGAGGCGATCGCCCGGTCAGCCGCCCACCATGCCGCGTGGCGCACCACCAGCCACAACCGCCACCTCTACGGCGACGGTGGACTCTTCGACGAGCTCTCGCCGCCGAGCAGCGGTGCGGGAGATCGTCTGGAGGCAACTTGACGCTCAACCCACATTTCGCAACGATCGCAACCGGCGGTAGTAACGAATGGACGGACGATGATGTTAACTCGGCGGGATCAAGCGAACCATTTTCGGCGATGCCTACAGAGCATCGCCGCCATCGCGGTGCTGGCAGCAACCGCCGCGACGATGGCGAGCGTTGACCAACCTGCGGCGGCGCTCACTCAAGAAGAGGTCACCTCCGGGAACTGCAGTTCGGGCGGCCTCAAGTACCAGTTCACAGGCACCTGGACCGGTGGCACCCCTCCCCATAACTGGGACCTCCGACCGACGTTTCGCACCTACGCAAACGAGTGGGAGGACGAGAAGGAGTACAGCAACTCCGGCCCCGTCGTGGACATGATCGAAGCCTCAGGCGAGATTGAGGTCTCCTGGGTGCCTTCAGCCGACATCGGAGGGTCTATTGCAGCCGCAAACTGCGGTGATGACCGCATTCGGATCTCAAACACCAATTTTCCGCTACCTGCAGGGCCAGACGCCGCCTGGTATGCCGATATGGGTCGGGTTTTTCAACACGAGTTGGGCCACACCATGGGCCTTTGGCATACAGCCCGTTATGACAGCGATGATGGGAAGAGGCCAATAATGAACACGTGCCAGGCGTTCACCCACAGTTCGTTTCGGTCCATGTCGCAAGAGGACTGGCAGAGTCACCAACGGCTGAATGGCGGCCTCAACCCAGAAACCATGTCTGCGAATATCGGTTTCAACCGAGGCACCAACTTCTACAAGAAAACATCCGGCTCGTTCTGGTACACCAGCGGGAATTATCTGTACTGGCGTCGGGGCACGCCCAACGCCGACCACAAGTTCTACCAAACGACAGCAGTCTCCGGTTCTTCGGGCGACAGCTACGACGTGAGGATCAACTGGAGGCGGCCGACCGCTGGAGCGGCCGGCACCGTTTGGGCATCGATGTACGCCCGCACTGTGACCTACGGAGCGGACCCGGGCACTTGCAACGCAACGCCCGCCCCTCAACCGGGTCAGACCTACACCGGCTCTCGGACCGAGGGCACTACTTGGTACTTCAAAGGTAATGTCGGCGTATCAGTTCCGGCTGGCGTGACTTCACTGACACACGCCGACACGACGACCGGGTCAATGACTGGCAACAACGTTGACATCCAGCTACGCGTAGCAACCAACATCGCGACGACCGGCGGAGCGAGCCAATACATGCAATTCGACAACGTCCGAATTCGAGAGAGGTAGATCGATGCGTAACAAGACCGCGATTCAATTGCTAACTCCTCTCGTAGTAGCGGCTCTGGCCCTGACCGCCTGCGGAACGGACTCCACACAACCCGATACCGACACAGCCCCATCAGATGACGCCGACACAGCGTTAGCCGATGACACCGACACAGCTCCATCAGATGACGCCGACACGGCCTCGTCTGACGCTTTTGAGCCGCGCGGATTCTGCCTCAGCGAGAATCTCTACCTCTCAGGGATCTGGCTCGACGATCCAGTCTTCGGCGAGTTGCGCGCGGTGGAATTCGAGTACCCCGACGGATCTGTCACTGTGTCCAACGTCGTAGATGTCACCTCGTCGGCGGGCGATCTACGGTCTCCGTCGGCATTGCAGGAGCCAGTGAGCGACGCCTCACTGCCGCGGAAGTTCTCGGCGGCTCTTGCCGCCGCACCCACGAGCGACGGTCCCGACTCGGCGTTCTTCATCAGCAACGCCCTAGGTTTCCACTTTGGTGGCCTAATTGACATTGCCGGTGATCGGATCCTGACATGGACCGGATGCGAGGAAGAGTGGACGGACCAAACCGACCTCCTGACCGAGTGGGCCGGTACGGACGACCCTCGTGAAGTGATCGACGTGCTGAAAGGACTGGTGGGACAGAGCCGCTATGACGAAGGCTCCGACTTCCGGGCGAGCGAAACAGAGCGCATGTGGGATTTGGCGATGGGTGTAGACACCACGCCAGTCGCCGCATGGGGCGATCGCCCATCGCACAGCCGCTCACTAGTCGACGCAGACACACCCGTAGACATCACAGAACGACTTGACGCAATCCTGATAGGTATCGAAGGAGTGGAACCGGTCGGCGACCCCGACCTGGTGATCTGCCCGGTGCAGGCCACGGCGACATCTGGCTACTGCTTCAGCATCGACGCTCTCGCCAACGCTGCTGAGGGATCCGTGATACGGATCGCCCTACTCCGTGACGAACCACTCGAGTTCCTCCTAGGCCGCGAATCGCGATGGGCAGAACCCGGTCATGAAGTCAACCTCGGATCAGTAGATGGACAATCCGACGCGATCAACCTGACTGTCCTAGGCAGTGCGCAAGAAGAGGGATCTGAACTTGATCGGGTACTCGAAACGGTCCAGATCAACTTCGAGCCCATCGCTAGGGAACTGGTCGATATCGAAGGCGGAGACTATCTCGGCGGCACAGGGCCCTACGAAGGCAACTAAGCTGGCCGCGACTAACCGGGCACTACCACTGCTACCAGTTCGATTTCCGCGCCATGGCTGACTTCGTTCGCGAGTGCCGCTATATTGCGCGCATAGTTGATGTCTCCCGCCCAAGGCTGAGATTCGACATCGGCGCCTGACGAGGACGTTCCCCCATGACCTCGTCAGACCCGCGTTCATCGAGCCGTTCGAATCGCAGCGGTGACGCCACAGCCGACTAGATCCAGGTCGGTCGGTTCGCCCACACTGCGATCGTCTCTGGTCTCGCCCACCCGCCGAGCTCCTTCGTGTTTGTACACGAGGCTCGCCGCCCGACGAGCGTTCGTCGATCGATCATTTCACACAGAGAGTGCGAAACGCCCGCGGTCGGTGGCCGTCTCGGAGGGATAGGTTCCTATGGCTTGTTGGTGGTTCGGGTGGTACACCGGATGATGTCGGTTGAGCGGAAGGCGGGTTGGCAATGTCGGATGTTTCACAGGGCGATGGATGGTGGCAGGCGTCGGATCAGAAGTGGTATCCGCCTCAGGATGCTCCTGCGGTTCCCGTTCCTGCAGCTGCGGTGCCGGCGGCGACGGTGGTGGCGGGGCCGGATGAGAAGTTCCGGTTCGATGCCGGTGCTGGGTCATATATCGGGACCGCGATTCTTGCGTTTCTGCTGAGTGTTTTGACTCTCGGGTTGGGGACGCCGTGGGCTGCGACATTGTGGATGCGGTGGGCCACGAAACACACATCGATCGGCCACCGTCAGCTGAGATTCAACGGGTCAGGAATGGGGTTGTTCGGACGCTGGCTGCTGTGGCTGCTGCTCACCATCATCACGTTCGGCATCTACAGCTTCTGGGTGGTCCCGCGGTTCGTTCGCTGGGCGGTCACCAACGTCAGCTTCGCGGACGCGGGCGTCGTCGCCGAACTCGCTCCCGAGTAGACCTGATCATCTGAATGGAGAAGGGCGCGGAGCTCCGCTCTCTTTGTGAGCGACGATGATCAGGGCGAGCTAGCAGAGATTCGCGAGCAGCTTGACCATCTGGCCGGGGCAGACCTGAACCAACGACGCATGGACGTTGTGGCATCACTCATATCCCTGACATCGGAACGCATTCCGGTGGCCCCCAATGTCGACTTCGCCCTCGGAGCACTCACCTACATCGCCGGCAT
>JABIQM010000022.1 GCA_018699415.1 Acidimicrobiaceae bacterium | reverse complement strand
GGCCCGATCGCTGCTCAGCTCAGCGATATACGCGTTGGTGAGATTCATCGCCCCCGTGTCGCGGGGCTGACGCTGGCGATCGCCGCCGGCGAAACCCTCGCCTTGGTCGGCCCTACAGGGGGTGGCAAGTCAACGGCGCTCGATGTGCTCGCTCGTCTTCGCCCGATTGACGCAGGGAGGATTACCTATGGTCAGATTCCAGCGGGGAGTGTCACCGATCCGGATCTACGCGACCGGATAACGGTCGCTGCTCAGAATGCCGTGTTGTTCACCGGCACAGTCCGCAGCAATGTCGACTACGGGCGCGGTCTGAGCGACGACGACATTGAGCGAGCGCTTGGATTGGCCGGTGGCGCCGATCTCGCCGACATCTTGCCTGACGGATTCGACACCGTTGTGGGTGAACGTGGCGTCGCGGTGTCGGGCGGTCAGCGTCAACGCATCGCTCTCGCACGGGCCCTGGCCGGTGACCCTGGCTTGGTCCTGCTCGACGATGCGACCTCGGCGGTCGATCCGGTTCGTGAAGAGGAGATCCTTGCCGGCCTTGCGGAACTGGCCACAACCATCGTGATGGTTACTCATCGTGTGGCCGCGATGGCTGGCGCCGACCGGGTGGCGCTGATCGCTGGCGGTCGCGTGGTCGAAACCGGCGATCATGAGACGCTGCTCGCTAATTCTGAGTATCGCGACCTGGTGGCGGCCTATGAACGAGGGGCGGTGCTGTGACCGATTCGACGAGTGATGGCGCGCCATTTCAAGACGGCTCCGAGGTAACCGCATTGGCGATTCTGCGAGCGGGGCTTTCGCTCAATCCAGAGTTCCGTCCAGTCATCCGATTACTCCTTGCCACGGGTGTGCTTCTCAGCCTTGGTCGCATCGCTATCCCTGTCCTGTTTCAACGCCTCATTGATGGTGATCTTCTGGAGGCAGCGACCTACGACCGTGGCGAACTTATAACGCTGGCATTGATCACAACAGCTGTAGTGGTCGGTGTTGTCGTGCTCTCCGTGTTCAGCCAGTTCGTGCTGATCCGGACCAGCGAGCACGCGCTGTCGCGACTCCGACGGATCGTGCTGCGTCGCGCCGTTGACCTTTCGCTCGCCGAGCACGCCACCGAACGTCAAGGCGATCTCGTCAGCCGAACCACCGGCGATATCGAAGCTCTGACCCGGTTCGTCGACTGGGGAGAGTACGCCTGGTTGGTCAACATCAGTATCGCGATCACTGCATCGCTCGCCATGTTCGTCTACTCCTGGCAACTCGCCGGTGTAGCAGTGATTTCGCTTGCGTTGATGGTGCCGATTCTTTTGAAGATGCAGCGGGCACGCCAGCAGCGCGTCACCGTTGTCCGTAACCGCACGGCTGATCTTTTGAGCGACGCCAACGAGACGATCGCTGGTGGAGAGGTGATCCGGGCTTTTGGACAGCACGGGGCGGCTTCGCGCCAACTCGAGGATGATGTCGACAGGCTCTACGCCAGCCATCTCCGCGCCAACCGAGTGATGGCGGTGCTGTTCACTGTCTCTGACATCTTTGGCACTATTGCTATCTCTGCGGTGGTTCTCACCGCTGTCTGGCTCGGAGCCGACGGCCCGAGCCTGGGCACCACGGTGGCGATCCTTTTCCTCGTGCAGATCATCCTCACGCCGATCGCCGAGTTGACCGAAGTCATCGACGACACGACGATGGCGCTCGCGGGATGGCAGCGGACCATCGAGTTGGCCACGCGCCCTCAGGCCATACCGCCCGCGGAGAATCCACTCCCGATCCATGACGGCCCACTTGAGATCGACGTCGATCATGTGTCGTTTGCCTACAACGATCACGCCGTCCTCCATGATGTGTCGCTCCACGTTCGATCTGGAACGGCGGTAGCGGTTGTTGGAGCCACGGGCTCGGGCAAGACCACGCTCGCCCGGTTGCTCTGTCGCCTCGCTGACCCCGATCAGGGTTCGGTTTCGCTCGGCGGTGTTGATGTGCGCCATTTGTCTGAAAGCGATCGCCGGGCGGCGGTTCGCATGGTGCCTCAGGACGGCTTCCTCTTCGCCATGCCAGTGCGGGAAAATATCCGGATGGGTCGTGACGACGCAACCGACGCCGAAATCGTCACCGCGATCGCTGATCTTGGACTGACTGTGTGGGTTGAGTCATTGCCCGGCGGCCTCGACACCGAGATTGGACCCGGCGGCGATGGCCTGTCGGTGGGTGAACGTCAATTGGTGGCCGTGGTGCGCGCCGCACTCGCTGATCCAGGCGTGTTGATCCTTGACGAGGCAACCTCGTCGCTTGACCCCGCAACGGAGCGTGCGATGACCGAAGCCCTTGACCGGCTCAAGCAGGGACGGACCACAGTCACAGTTGCTCATCGACTCTCAACCGCGGAGCGAGCCGACCTGGTCGTGGTGTTTGGTGATGGCCGCATCGTCGAGACCGGCACCCATGAGGAGCTCGTTTCCGCGGGCGGCGAATACACCTCCCTCTATGAGGCGTGGAGTCGCGGCGTCGCCATCTGAGGAGTCGTCTCGTTTGTCGAGATTCAGACGGATTCAGCACCTGCGCGTTGTAAGAGTGTGGCGACGCCACCAACCGCGATGTGGGTAACGGCACCGTTTGTGACCGTCATCGACGTGGTCACAAGACTTGGTCGCCCCATCTCCACGCCTTGCTCGGCTCGCACCGTGCTTGTCCCATCCGCGCCAAGCCCACAGAGCTTGTGGCGGACAAGGTGGCCGGATACGGCACGGTTGGTTGTGCCGGTGGCTGGGGCCTCGTTGGTGCCGGTGGCTGGGCAGAAGTCACGCACCCGGATGGTGTTGGCCGCAGCGCCTGCCACTGGTGAGTAGGCGGCGACCGTGTGAACGCCGTGGGCCCGGCAGAGAGAACCGAGCGCTTCGAAGTCTGGAACCATCGACGACAACGCATCGAGCCCCGTGGTGGGAACCAGAAGGTGAACGAAGTCGGATGGGCTCTCCTCAATCGGGATGGTGGGGAACACGTTTGTTGACGTGCCAAGGGCAGCAGCGAGTTCGTCGGCGGGGATCGAAGTCGACTGGAATGGTGCTGGCTCCAGGGTGAGCATCACCTCGGGACGGCCGTCGACGCGCTCGTGAATGGTCGTCGAGGCTTGACTGGTCGGCGTCACGAGATCGATCGTGCGCGGCTCGGGCCCGCACTCGATTCGTCCAGCATCGGTCAGAGCGGTCAGCACGGCGATCGTGCCGTGGCCACACATCCCGTACTCCGTCAGCGTGGAAAAGAACCGCACCTCGATCCGGTCCGGCATGACCGCTTGAACGAAGCATGTCGCGGGCGCTCCGACTCCGGCGGCGATGGCCTGCATTTGAGTGGTGGTCAAGCTTGCGCCGTCAAACACGACACCGGCCGCGCTCCCACCGAGGGTTGTCTCGCTGAACCCCACCCAGATGTCGACGTCGACTCCCAGCATCGCGTTCACGTTCGTTTGTGCCATGGCGCGGCGATCTCGACCGAGCGAGCCAACTGGAGCAGTAGTACCTCGCTGCCGAGCGGTCCGCCGATCTGGACCCCGATAGGCAGTCCTTGCGTTGACGAGCCGAGTGGCATCGTGGCGGCTGGGCCGCCGGTGAGGTTGAACAGCGCGGTGAACGGGATCTCATCGAGCATTCGAGCGAAGAATCCCTGCCAGTCGGGAACCCGTGGATCGAGTTCGCCCAATGGGAGCGGCGGGTTGGCGAGGGTTGGCGACATGACCACGTCGATGCCGGCGAAGTAGGTCGCTAATGCGGCTGTGGTGGCCCGGCCGAAGGCTTGAGCATTCACATAGTCGATGGCGCTGAATCGGTCGGCCTCATTGGCACAGGCCACCGTGGCCGGTTCGAGAAGTTCGTCGACTGGCATGTGGGGCATCGTTGAACGCAGCGTCTCCACTATCGCCTTCATGTTGACGCTGAACAGGCAGTCGAGCGCATTGCGAAGCCCGTGTCCGTCCACGGGCGGAGCGAGGTCGACAACCTCGTTGCCCAGCGACTCCATCAGCGCACCGGCTGCGTCGACGGCGGCAATGTTGTCGGCGTGTACGGTTTCGCCCGCCAGTCCTTGGACCCACCGTCCGATGCGAAGCGGCCGCAGGGGCTGGTCGAGTACACCGACGTATGACGGTGGTCCGGCGGGGGCGAAGTAGATATCGGTCGTCAGTGGTCCGGAGGCGATATCAAGGGCCAGAGCAGAATCGCGCACGGAATGACTCACTGCGTTTCCGGTGCTCAACCCGGCCAACCCTTCCGAGCCGTTGTTGCCAAGCGGCACCCGTCCTCTGGTCGGCTTGATGCCAAAGAGTCCACAATTCGAGGCGGGGATGCGAATGGAGCCGCCGCTGTCGGTGGCGTGACAGGCGGGGAGCATCCCTGAGGCAACCGCGGCTGCACTCCCACCACTGGAGCCGCCGGCGCTGCGGGTCAGATCGTGTGGGTTGTGGGTGGGGCCGAACAGAGATGGGGTCGTATCAACGTTCATCCCGAACTCCGGCGTGTTTGTCTTGCCGAGTATCACCATGCCGGCCGACTTGTAGCGCTCAATAAGCACGCTGTCAGCGGCCGCAGGCGGAGCGTCGGCCAGGACTCTGCTTCCGCCGCGCGTCGGTAAACCGGCGATATCGGTATTGAAGTCCTTGACTAACCAGGGAATCCCGAGGGCGCCATCGCCAAGGTCGGCGGCTTCGGCGCGGGCCTCGTCGTAGCGCGTGGCGATCACCGCGTTGATGGCGGGATTGTGTGTCTCAATCTCAGTGATCGCACACTCGATCAAAGCCAGAGAGCTTATTTCGCCGGAACGCACGAGGTGGGCTAGCCCGGTGGCGTCGTAGCTTTGGTACTCGTCCGGCGTCATGACGTTCCCTCCATGGGCAAGGCTCCCCGGCGGCCATTGTTCACCGTCGAAGGGGCCTTGGTCGATTCCCGATGCTCGCTTGACCGGCGACAACACCCCCGAGAGCAAGCACGACCACCGCCATCGCGACCATCTGGGTGGCGGTGAGTTGTTCGCCGAGAAATATCCAGGCGGAGAAGGCAGCGACTGGTGGGATGAAGAGCGTGAAGGTGGAACCAACCCACAACGGGATCTGTTGGATCGCCCAGTTCATGATCGAGTGCCCCATGATCCCGGCCCCAAAGGCAAGGATCAGCAGCCACATCCAGGACTCGGCGCTGGGCCAACTCATGTCCTGACCGAAGAGAAACGCGAGAGGCACGTTGGTTACCCCGACCCAGAACGCGCTACCAATCGTGTATTCGTTCCCTGTCAGCTTGCCCTTGGCAAGTTTGGAGAAGATGAAATAGGCGGCCCAGGCAAAGAGTGCACCAACAGCAAAAATGTCGCCAGTGATGTCGGTTTTGGTGGAATCTGCCGCGTTAAGAACGACGACCACGGCGCCGACAAGGGCGATGGACCCGAACCCTATGTCGCGAGGACGGATGCGTTCGCCGAAGAATCGGTGTGCAACGATGGCCACCAAGACCGGCTGAAGGGCTCCGACGATTGTGGCGTTCGCTACCGACGTGTGCTTCACCGCCGAGAAGAACAGGGCGACGTCGACTCCGAGTGCGAGTCCTCCCCATAGCGACAGTCGCAGCATGCGTACCGTGATCCGGGTTCCGCGCAGGTGCATGAACACGCTTAGCGCTAAGAAGTAAACGACGAATCGGTATGCGGCGATCGCAATGCCACCCATATCGATGTGCTTCGAGATCACGCCGGAGAGCCCCCACGCAGTCACTGCGACCAGGGCACCGGTGATCCCGAGCCTGTCCACGGACTCGCCGGTGTCGGCTGTGGCGGCGGCATCGCTCATCGGCGGAGGCTATCGGGGGTAAGCGGCGCATCAGGGTCCGTGAGTGACCGACCGATGAGATCTGCTCGGTGTCAACTGTTGGAGTTCTCGTTGACGAAGGACTCGTAAATTCGGATCAGCACTTGCTTCTGATCGGTGCTGAGATCGCTTTGGGCCCGAATCGTGGCGACCAGGTCAGACGTGGACTCTTGGTCGAGGATGCCGGCACGAACATACAGTGACTCGGCGGACACCTCGAGGGCGCGGGCGAGTTGCTGAAGAATCTCCGCGCTCGGCCGCTTTAGGCCGCGTTCGATCTGACTGAGATAGGGATTTGACACGCCGGCCATATCGGCGAGTTTGCGAACGCTCAACTCAGCCTGGCTGCGTTGTTCACGGATGTGGTTGCCGAGTTCGCGCCATGCGTCTCGAGGATCGGGTGGCATCACAGCACGATACTTCTGAACGTCAACATGGTGCCGGACGCGCCACGACCGGGCCGCATTGTGTGCAGCCCGGTCGTGGTGGGGGGATTCTGGAAATCACGCCTTGGCGTCGTTCTTCTTTTCATCCGTGGCCGTGGCCGTGGATGGCTTGGCGGCAGCCTTCTTCGGAGTTGGGGCGTCGATACCGAGGCGGTCCCAGGCGGCGGTGCGACCGGTGATCATCGCATCAGCGATGGGCTCGGGGAAACGGCCGATGGCCTTGAGAGTGGGGGCTTCGATGCGGCCGCGGAAGCCATTGAGGGCTTCGTTGCCCTGCTCGCGAGCGGAGGCGACGTAGGCCTCAGCGAACTTGGGGGCGGGAACTTTGCGACCGATGATGGCATCCGTGACGAGAAGGTTGATGCCTGCGCCGGTGAGGGCTGCGGCCTTGACCTGATTGATGACTGCGGACATGTGAGCTCCTTGAGAAAGCGGGGGGAGAAGTGCTAACTGCATTGCGTACTATAGTTAGCAGTGCGGAGAATGCAACTATTTGAGCGCAGTTTTGCGTACAAAAGTTTGCATACGTCGTGAATGTGGCACAAATCGACCAAGCCGGTGTGGAAGGGTGACGGCGATGTTGGTCTACGCCCAGTACTGGAACGACGAGGGTGCGCGGTCCGCTGTTGGTGAACTCGTGGCCGCATGCAAGGACCACGGTGATAGCCATGCCGCGCTCGACCTCGCGCGTTTGATGGGGGAGTGGGCGGTAACGCTGACGCTTCCTGACGATCCAGTCGTCACTGCAGTACCGCCAAACCCGGCCAGACCAGACCATCTCGCTGCCACGCTTGGGGCTGCCGTAGCGACTGCGTTAAACGCTCCACTCGTGCTTGATCTGATCGAGCGGCGGTTCGCCACAGAACGACTCCGCGATACGCCGGTCGCCGAACGGCAGGCCATGGCAGAATCCGCTGGTTATGTCGTGGATCCGATTGCCGTCGGGCGAAATGTGGTGCTGATCGACGATGTGATGCTCACCGGCACAACGCTTGGGCATCTCGCCCAACTCCTGCATGCCGCAGGAGCAGCATCAATCACACCACTCATTGCGGCGCAGACCCGAAGGATGAAGTAGTTACTGGTCGCGTTTCGCGAGCAGTTTGTTGATCCAGATCTCGTAGGACTCGAGTTCTTGAGCTCCTGGGATCGGTAGCGCGTTATCGAGCACGATCGTCGGCACGGCAGTGACGCCGTTCTCGATCGCCGAATTGTGCTCATCGATCACCATTTGGGCTGCGACCTGCTGTTGCTCGTTGACCATGGCGAGGAAGCCCGATCGGTCGACGCCGATCTCTGCGGCCAGGTCGCCGAGCACTGACCAGTCCGAGATCGTGCGGTTCTCGGAGAAGTAGGCCTCCAACAGTCGCCAGTGAAACGCGTCAGCCGACTCGGGAGCGAACCCATCCATCACCTTGGCGGCAACCTGCGCCGGAATGCTGCTTGTGGGGCCCAGATTGTCGGTTGCCCATACCTGAAACTTGGCGTCAGGTTCCGTTGCTGCCGGTCGCAGCCACGACTCGGTGTACTTCACGAACTTGGCCTGATCCGATGCCTTCGGCTCAGTGCGCAGAAGGAACGATCTCCACTCAATCTCGATCTTGTCGCCGAACGTCTTCGCCAACTTCTCGACACGAACCGTGCCGACGTAACACCACGGTCAAAGGAAGTCGGACCACACGGTCAACGCGACAGGCTGCATTTCGAGAGGTTACTTGACTGTTTGGTGAGACACCGCCGGTGAGCCATGAAGGTGCTGCCCCGGGTACACGAACAAACTGGAGGCAACGACGGCTGATCCCTAGTCGTTACTCACGTCAACGACTCTGATTTGGCATCTCTTGGCACCCACAGCAGGTGATCGACTGGTTGAATCGCAACGGACAAGACCGACCGGCCCATCCCGACCGATACTGTCGAACCGTGCGCCTACTCTCCATCATGATCGTTTCGTGCCTCCTGTTCGCTGGTTGTGGCAGCGACGATCCAGTCGAAACCGTGTTCTCCACTCCCGTCACCGTCGCAGCTTCGGAGGAGACGGTGACCGCTGAACCTTCGGAACCGAGTCAAGCCGATGCCGACGCGGCGTCGGCAACCGAATCGGAGCCCATTGATCCAGATGAGGAGGTGGCCGATCCAGACGAGGAGGCGCCAACGCCGACCACCACCTTGCCGCCCGCGGTGATCGGCCCTGACCAGGCCGTCCTCGATTCCATCAACGTCACCAGCCAGCCGATCGCCATCGTTGAGCAGGCCATCGCGTTGGCCTTTCATCCCACCAACGGCACCGTTCTGCTCGCCCAACGGACCGGACTCGTGGTTGATTTCACCAACGGGCGAGTTGGACGAACCCAGATCGATTTCGGCGATGACCTCTCCCTGGCCGGCGAGAGCGGACTCCTGTCGCTCACCTACGACCCGGCGGCCGAATACCTCTATGTCAGCTACACCAACGCCGACGACGACACCCGTATCGTGGCCTACCCGGTTGACGAGGACGGCCTCCCCGATGCCCAATCCGGTCAGGTGATCCTGGCCCTGGAACAGCCCGAGATCATTCATAACGGTGGGCATATCGAATTCGGCCCCGACGGTTATCTCTATGTTGCCCTCGGAGATGGCGGACCAGCCAACGACCCCGAAGATCGGGCCCAGCGACTCAGCTCGCTCTTTGGCAAAATCCTTCGCATCGACCCGCAACCCGGCTCCGAGCCGGCGTACCTCATCCCCGAAGACAACCCCTTCGTGACCGTCGACGGTGCTGCCGGGGAGGTTTGGGCCTACGGGCTGCGAAACCCGTGGCGGTTCTCCTTCGACCGGGCCACCGGTGACTTTTACACCGGCGATGTCGGCCAGTACGTGGTTGAAGAGATCAACTATGTTGAAGCTGGAGTGACCGGTGCGAACTTTGGATGGGCACGGCTCGAAGGGCCGATCCAGCGCGGTGCGACCCCGCCCGACCATGTTGCGCCTTTGTCCTTCTACAACCATGACGACGGTCGCTGCGCCATCGTGGCCGGCATCGTCTACCGGGGCACCGCTATCCCTGAGCTGCGAGGCGCGTTCATCTACGGCGACTATTGCGATGGTCAGGTCCGCGCCATGACCCAGATCGACGGTGAGGTCGTCGCCACGCGCACCCTGGGAATCTTTACCGGGCAACTCACCGGCTTCGCTCAAGACCTCGGCGGTGAACTCTATGTGTTCAACCTCGCCGGCGAGACCCTGAAAATCGTGCCCGGCTGACCGATGGCATCGATCGGTCCGAAGTTTCATCGCCCCGACAATGAGCGCGACATCAACCCGGTCTGACTCGATTTTCGTATAGGTGAAACTGGCAACCCAAAACCTGCTCGTATCCGAGGGATCTCACCCGACGAGAACCCCAACGTGATGAGACGACCTACGAAACGCACTAGCGTCAACGATTGATCGAAGCAGTAGCCGCCCGCTGGTTCGACCGTGATGTCGATGCTCTCAGGGGTATGGGCAAAGCTTCCCCAAACACGCTTCCCCAAACACGGTTCGATCTGCGATGTTGGCTTCGGCCTCAGTTGGATGGTCGGCGCCACAAACCCTGTCCGACGCAGAGGCCGGGACGCCTACGGCTCGGAGGTGGCGGTATCGGCTGACGGGGTGACGCAGGTGATCGTCTGGGACGCCGCATCTTACGGCGAAGGCGTCACCGGGACGGAGCTAGGTGTGTGACCGTATCTATGCCCTTGATGTGACGCCCGGGAACAGTGCAAGCGAGTACGGACCCGACGTCAGCACCACCCGCAAACAAATTGCAGCGTTCCTCGAACGCATCTACAACCCCCTCGCCAGTTGAACCGCAGGTGGAACCGACTGTTCGCCTGGCTGCAGAGCCTCGAACAAAGTGGCCATTCCGTGCACTCGCTCATGTCTAGACCGAATCATGAAATACTGTTGCTCCCCGCTGCTGCTCTTCCGCTCCGGGGGAGTCCTCTAGATTGGGTTTCAACGTATGTTTTGGTCTCGCAAAGTGATTCTGCTGCTCCTCGGCGGTCTGGTGCTCTTCGTTGGGATTTTCGTTGTCATTGCCAGTTCAGATCCCTCAGAATCAACCCCCTCGACGACATCAACCACGTCAACCACGTCAACCACGTCAACATCGACCCCACTAACCCCATCGAACTTGAGCGCCCGGGTTCTTGACAGTGCCACCGGGTTGCCGGTTGGTGGAGCCCGGGTGCAGGTCACCGATGAGGCTGCGAATGATCTGCCCGGGGGATCGACAACCACTGCGTCGGACGGCACATTCACAATCACCGGAATAACGATCGAAGAGATCGGCATACGCGTCGACGGCGAAGCCGTCGACTACGAAAGCGGCTTTGTTGGATGTCGCACTAGCCGGTATGGCAGCGACGTCTGGCCAACCTTCGGCGAGGCCTGCACAATCTCACCCGGATTCACCGCCGATATCGCCCTCGACCGCACCTTCTTGAGCGCACGGGTTCTCGACAGTGCCACCGGGTTGCCGGTCGGCGGGGCCCTGGTGCAGGTCACCGATGAAGGTGCCAACGATCTGCCCGGGGCATCCACAACCACTGCGTCGGACGGCACATTCACAATCACCGGAATAACAATCGAAGAGATCGGCATACGCATCGACGGCGAAGCCGTCGACTACGAAAGCGGCTTCATCGGATGCCGCACCAGCCGATACGGCCACGACGTCTGGCCAACCTTCGGTGACGACGCCTGCACCGCCTCACCCGGATTCACCGCCGACATTGCCCTCGACCCGCTTGGCCCGACCACCACGCCACCGCCAACTACGTCTACGCCACCGCCAACTACGTCTCCGCCACCGCCAACTACGTCTACGCCACCGCCAACTACGTCTACGCCACCGCCAACTACGACCACGCCGCCGGACTTGTCCTCGCCCCAAATGCAGGTGGGAATCTCCCCGGGATCCATCGACGAGGACT
>JABIQM010000170.1 GCA_018699415.1 Acidimicrobiaceae bacterium | reverse complement strand
GAGTGCGTGACCGGGAGGAACTCGCAGTCGAACGGACCAACGTCCATCCGGTCGTTGTCTTTTACGAGCCTCAGGTCAGCCTTGTCACGGAGGCGCGCTTCACGAAGCTTGTGCTCGATCATCCCCAGCGTGAACGCTGATCCATAGATCGGGAACGAGACATGTTCAAGGAGGTGAGGGAGCGCACCGATGTGATCCTCATGAGCATGGGTGGCGATGCACGCCTCGATGCGATCGCCGTTCTCAATGAGATAGCTGAGGTCGGGCAACACTGCGTCGACGCCGGGCAGATCGTCGCCGCCGAACATCTGGCCACAGTCAAGGATGACAATTCGTCCCTCGGTCTCGATGGCCATGCAGTTACGGCCGATCTCACCAAGGCCGCCAAGGAAGGTGACGGTTACCGGAGCCGCCACGTCAGGCCCGACCGAGACCGGCGAGCACAGTCTTGGCCTCGGACTCGACCCAATCGGGCTCGGGGCCCATCGGCATTCGGGTGGGACCGCTGGGAAGTCCGAGTACTCGCATCATCGCCTTTGACGGGATCGGATTTGGTGCTTCATCGCCAGTCTCAAATTCATAGGACGGCATCATGAGCCGGTTCAGTGAAGTGGCCCGAACGACATCGCCAGAAAAGAAGGCATTCACCATGTCTCGCGTCTCGTTGCCCACCCAATGAGTGGCAACGCCGATAGTGCCAACGGCTCCTATCGCCAGCAGCGGCAGTGTAAGTCCGTCATCTCCGCTGTATACCTCGGTGCCCTCGGGGGCGCCACGGAGCAGACGGGCAGTTTCGCCCGGGCTTCCCGCGGCGTCCTTCACGCCGATGATGTTGTCGACGTTGGTAAACAGATCGATCATCGTGTTGGTTTCGATCTTGCGACCCGTGCGACCGGGAATGTCGTACAACAAGACAGGCTTATCGGTGGCCTCAGCGCAAGCCCGGAAGTGCTCGTACAGGCCGGCCTGTGAGGGGCGGTTGTAGTAACCGGCCACATGGAGGATGCCGGCAGCGCCGGCACCGGTGCAACGGTCAGTCAACTCAACGGCCGCCTTTGTATCGTTGCTGCCCGCGCCCGCGATGACGGGCACATCGACAGCATCGACCACAGCCTCGACCAGCGAGATCTGCTCATCGTGAGTGAGAGTGGGCGACTCGCCCGTTGTGCCCGCGATGACCAGCCCATCATTACCGCCAACGGTGGTGAGGTGCTTGGCCAGCTTTCGTGCTCCGTCGAGATCGAGGGACCCATCAGCGGTGAAGGGAGTCACCATTGCCGTGAGCACCCGGCCGAACGTGGCGGTGGGAGCAGTAGTCATGGATCAATGGTGCCACGATCGCGACCCGATGCGGTCAGGTTTCTCGCCAAACTATGCTCCACGGGTAAGGCCCGACCGAGTGGCATCGGCACGTGTTCGTGAAATACAAACAAGCCGGTGTGAATCGAATCCAGGCTCGGCGTGTTCACTCATCGAGGATGGTCAATCGGGAAGAAGGCCTCATGCCAGGTTCAAAGCTGGCTCAACCAGCCGCTTCAGGAGGCAACGGTCATCGATCGCCGTCCATCGTGGCCGTGTCACGCAGCTTCCGTCTGAGAATCAACCCATAGACGACGATGGCGCCACTCGAGAAGAAAAACCACTGGAATGCGTATGACAGATGCGGGCCTTCGCCGAGCGGTGGGGGTGGCACCGGAATCGGGAGGTCGAGTACTGCAGGCAACTGAGCTTCGAGCTGGATCCAGACATCGGCGACGTCTAACGAGATTGCCTCCTCGACCACCGAAAGTTCCATCCGACTGACCTCGGCGTAGCCGTCGGTGCCACTACCTATCAATCCACCGTCAACCGACACGAAGACTCGGCCTACCAGTTCGACGTCACTCGGCGTAGCAACGGTCCGGGGGTCGCTGCCAGCAACCCACAGGCGGGGCACCCAGCCACGGGCCACAACAACGACCGTGCCGTCGTCTAGTTCAACGGGCGTCGCCAACCAGCTGCCGGCCTGCGTTTCGAACGACCGGTTGGCGACCAGAAACGACGACTCATCGAGATACTGACCTCGGACGATCACCCTCCGGTGTTCGACCACCGGCTCGAGGCCGTCGAGAATCGACTCAATTTCGACCGGCACCCGCTCTGCGGCGGCCGCAATCTCATCATTGGCGACGTTGCGTTCGACGCGACGATCGAGTTGCCAGAAACCGAGGCCGATCATGACGACAACCATCGTCAGCACGAAAGTGTGCGACACGAGCCAGCGAGTGGTGAACAGAGTCCGCATGGGACAGGTTCAGAGGCCGAGGTAGGTATCGAGCCCGACGGTGACGCCAGTGTGGTTCGCCACGTTCTTCACACCGATGAGAACACCGGGCATGAAAGAGGTGCGATCTATGGTGTCGTGACGAATCGTGAGGGTCTGACCAGTGGTACCGAGGATGACTTCCTGATTAGCCACCGCACCACGCATGCGCACGGAATGGACATGAATCTCACCGGGACCAACTCCCCCTCGAGCGCCCTCATAGATTTGGTGTGTGGTGGGATCGTCAGCCCACTCAGTAGATGCTGCCGCCATGCGTTCGGCTGTGTGCGTCGCTGTGCCTGATGGCGCATCGACCTTCTTGTCGTGATGAATCTCAACGATCTCAGCCGTATCGAAATGAGGAGCAGCCAACTCGGCGAAACGGACCATCAGCACAGCACCGATCGCAAAGTTCGGAGCGATGAGCGCGTTCGATGAGGTGAACGCGGCCCGGAACCCGGCTAGGTCCTCGTCAGAGAAACCCGTGGTCCCCACGACTGCGTGGATGCCGTTGGCGGCAGCGAACGTCATCGTCTCGCGCCCAACACTGAGCACCGTGAAGTCGACGACCACCTCCACGGCGGCTTCGGTGAGCAGACCTAGTGAATCGCCAATGTCGACCTTGGCGACCAACTCAGTGGCAGGGTCGGCCTCGATCGCACGGCAGACCTCCTCACCCATTCGACCTGCTGCGCCAACGACACCGACTCGGATCATGGAGCCAGGCTAGGCGATCGAGCACCGCTCGCTCGCCAAAATTCAGCGATCTACGACTCTGCGGGACCAACGACGGAACACGCTCGTGCACCGGAGAGAATCTCGCCCAACACTCGCTGGACATCTTCAGTGGTGACAGCACGGACAGCATCGAGGTATTCATCGACGGGAATGACCCGGTCACGAATCAAGACATTCGTGGCCAAACGGGCCATGCGGGAGCCGGTGTCTTCGAGACCAAGGACAGTGGCCCCTTCGAAACCGCCTCGAGCGATCTCGAGCTCACGCTCGCCGGGGCCATTCTCGACCAGATCAGCAAGCTGCTCATCAACCACACCACGAAGAACGTCGAGACGATCCGGTGAGGTTGCGGCATAAACGGTGAGAGCACCACTGTCGACATAGCTAGCAACGGAGGAAAAGACGGTGTAGCTCAGGCCGCGCTTCTCGCGAATCTCTTGGAACAGGCGGCTAGACCAGCCGCCACCGAGAAGCTGGCTTGCTACCGCGAGCACATACCGATCATCGCTTTGCTGGCTTGGAGCTCGCCACCCTTGCGCCAAAT
This sequence comes from Acidimicrobiaceae bacterium, assembly GCA_018699415.1. Taxonomy (GTDB): domain Bacteria; phylum Actinomycetota; class Acidimicrobiia; order Acidimicrobiales; family Aldehydirespiratoraceae; genus JAACCU01. Next base: position 7,906 of record JABIQM010000170.1, on the reverse strand, counting down.
GTGTCTGCTCGATCGGGCGAGCATTAAAAATATCAGCCGGCCGAGCGGCACCAGGGGCCGCACGATCCGCCCGATGACCTGGGCTCAGCGATGCAAGAACCGAATCAACCTTGGCGGCAATCTCATCATGGTCGATTGCTCCGACGACGGAAACCACGAGATTTGAACGGCAGTACCACTGATGATGGAACGCCCGAACGGCATCGGCGCTCATGGCAGTGACGGAGTCCTCGCTACCGAGAACCTCCCAGCCGAGAGGATGATTGGGGAAGAGACTCTCGGCGAGAGCCGTATGCACGACATCGTCAGGCGTGTCATTGCTCCAGTGCAACTCTTCGAGAATAACCTGTCGTTCCGCATCGACTTCGGCTTCGCTGAAGCCGGGGTCGACGATCACATCAAGCAAGGTGTCGAGACCGAAGTCAAGATCCCAGCCAGGGACACGAGCGTGAAATGCCGTGTACTCCTTTGATGTGAAGGCATTGAGATCACCACCTACAGCATCGATCCCTTCGGCAATCTCACGCGCCGATCGTGTGGAGCTTCCTTTGAACAGCAGATGCTCAAGAAAGTGAGACGCCCCAGCCAGCTCAGGCGGCTCGTCACGGTTTCCCACACCGACCCACACACCAACAGCGGCAGATCGCGATTGCGGATCCGCCTCAGTCACGACACGTAACCCACCCTCGAGGCGGGACACGCGAATCTCAGCGTCAGGTGTGGGCATCAGGCGAACTCGTATCCGAAGAGCTCAATGTCTCGGCGATAGATCGCGCCGACCATGTCTCTCATGTCAGGGGTGTAATAGTCGGTGTAGTCGTACGACTTGGCAGTTTGGTTGATCCACTCAATCTGAATGGATCGTCCCACATGATCCACAAGAAGGTCATCTGTAGCGGCCTTTGGCACACGAATCTGGCTCAAACCCGTCTCACGGAGGTACGGACGGAACACGCCCGTACCTCCGCAAGCGAGATGGATTCGTTGTCGCCAGAGCTCCGGGATACGCCGGTCGCAAGACCAACGAATCATCCGATACTCCGGAACGGTTGTCTATCGACGTCCGCGGCCACCGCCGCGTCCGCGGCCACCGCCGCCACCGCCGTTGCGGCGGGGAGCATCAGGGCCAAGATCGCCGAACTCACCTTCGAGTTCGCTGTCAAAGGCTGACTCGAAGGAGACGGACTCGCGATCGCCAGCAGCCTCTGCGGGAGTGGCATCGCCCTCATCGCTGCTGCGGGACGTCGAGCCGGAGCTCGAACTCGAGCTGGACCGGGAACCACTGCTAGCAGCATCGCCGCCGGTGGCTTCAGGACCGTCACCAACAGGCTTCAACGAGATCTTGCCATTGGGGTCGACGTCTTCAACAACGACCTCGACCTCTTGGCCAAGCTCGAGCACATCTTCAACACGGTCGATGCGCTTGCTGCCACCGATCTTCGAGATGTGGAGAAGACCGTCACGACCGGGGAGGATGTTGACGAACGCACCGAACTTGGTGATGTTCACAACACGACCCTGGTACGTCTCGCCGACATCGGCGGTAGGCGGGTCGAGGATCAGCCCGATCTGACGCTCGGCTTCCATCACGATCGCCTTGTCAGGCGAGGCGATCGACACGACGCCGACCATGCCATCGTCGTCAACAGAGATGACGGCGCCGGTCTCCGCCTGGATCGAATTGATGACCTTGCCCTTGGGGCCAATGACTTCGCCGATCTTGTCGATCGGGATCTCGAAGCTGATGATCTTCGGTGCCGTGTCACGAACCTCTTCACGGGGTTCGGCAATGGCGCCGAGCATCACGTCGAGAATGTCGAGGCGGGCTTCCTTGGCCTGTGCGAGCGCACCGGCGAGGACGTTGGCCGGGATGCCGCTGATCTTCGTATCGAGCTGAAGTGCCGTGACGAAGTCGGTGGTGCCGGCAACCTTGAAGTCCATGTCACCGAATGCGTCTTCTGCACCAAGGATGTCGGTGAGGGTGACGTATTCGCCTTCGGCATGGACCAGGCCCATCGCAATACCGGCGACGGGCGCCTTGATCGGCACACCGGCGTCCATCAGCGAAAGGGTCGAGCCACAGACGGAACCCATGGAGGACGAACCATTAGAGGCCATGACCTCAGAGACGGTTCGTACGGTGTAGGGCCACTCTTCGAATGACGGGATCACCGGGAACACCGCACGCTCAGCGAGAGCACCGTGTCCGATCTCGCGACGCTTCGGGCCGCGCATGAAACCTGTCTCGCCCGTGGAGAAAGGCGGGAAGTTGTAGTGGTGGAAGTAACGCTTCTTGTCGATCGGCGAGAGATCATCGATCATCATGTCACTGCGGCCGAGGCCGAGTGTCGTGAAGTTCAGGACCTGGGTCTCACCGCGCTGAAAAAGACCGGAACCGTGAGCGGTCGGGATAACCCCGATCTCGCTGGACACGTGACGCAGCTCGTTGGTCTTGCGGCCATCGATACGCACACCCTCTTCGACGATGCGCTTGCGCACAACGGCTTTGGTGATCGAACGGATTGCATTCTTGATCTGCTTGACAGCGTCAGGATCGTCGAACTGACCGTCGAGTTCAGCGACGACGGCGGCACTGAGCTCACCCTCGGCATCTTGTCGAGCGGTCTTGTCGGCGATCTTCTGAGTCTCGGCGATTCGATCGGTGGCGGCCGACTGCACGGCGGCGAAGATCTCGTCGGAGTAGTCGGTGACCGTCGGAGGGTTCATCTTCGCGATGGTGCCCGCAGCGTCAATCGCCTGCTGCTGCAGTTCGATCATCTCGCGGATCCAGACCTTGCAGGCCTCAAGGCCACCGGCCAGAACATCTTCGTCGACCTTGGGGGTCCCGCTCTCATAGAGCGACCACGAATTCCCGGTGCCACCGGCCTCGACCATCATCACGGCGACATCACCGTCGGCGAGGCGGCCGGCAACGACCATCTCGAAGGCCGATTCCTCGGACTCTGCGTAAGTCGGGAAGGGGATCCACTCACCCTCGGGCGACCAACTCATGCGCACAGCGCCGATAGGGCCGTCGAATGGGATCGGCGACAGGCTCAGTGCAAGCGATGCGGCGTTGAGGGCCAGCACGTCGTACGGGTTTTCCTGATCAGCGCCAAGCACGGTGCCAACAACATGGACCTCATTGCGGTAGCCGTCAGGGAATGCCGGACGCAGCGGGCGGTCGATAAGGCGGCAGGTCAAGATTGCCTGCTCACCCGCACGGGCCTCACGACGGAAGAACGAACCGGGGATCTTGCCCGCGGCGTACATGCGCTCTTCGATGTCGACGGTCAGCGGGAAGAAATCGGCACCATCACGGGCCGACTTCGCACCGGTTGCGGTGACGAGTACGACGGTGTCGCCGATACTCGCAGTTACGGAGCCGCCAGCGAGAGGGGCGAACTTGCCGATCTCGAAGGTGGCGTCTTTGCCCTCACCACGCGTGAACGCACCGGTGAAGGAGTTGGTTTCAGTCATTTTGTACTTACTCCTGAGTGCCCGACTGCCAGTACCCAGTCGAAGACCGCCGTAACCGCTCGCTGGGAGCGGATCGGAAATCTTCGACTAACACCAACATGTCGGGATCTCGTTGTTGCTGGACGTTCCAGCACTGGGATTCGTCGGGTCTTCTCGCAGGCGAATCCTGAGAGGAAACCGAAAGGAGCGGCCCCGAAAGGACCGCCCCCACATTATTTCAGCGTCGCAGACCGAGGTGTGCGATCACTGCACGGTATCGCTCGACGTCGTTGTCCTTGACATAGTCAAGAAGACGACGGCGCTGGCCCACCAGCATTAACAAGCCTCGCCGGCTGTGATGGTCCTTCTTATGGACCTTCAGGTGTTCGGTGAGGTGGTTGATGCGCTCGGAGAGCAACGCAATCTGGATCTCGGGGGACCCAGTGTCGTTCTCCTTGAGATCGAACGCCTTCGCCATATCAGCGATGGTTTCAGCCTTGGGGCGCAGATTGACAGCCATGAAGATAGATATTCCTTGGGATTGATTCCCGGCCGCATCGCTCGCAATGCGTAGCGCGCAGCGGTGCCCGTCTTTCGGGACCCCATGAGGATATCGGGGGTCAACGGAGAACAGAACCGACGTGCTTCATACGGCGAGCCACAGGACCAGGCTCCCCTGGGCACAATGGTAGAGCACATGGACGAGCACACGTCCGCCGGGGGCCGGTCTCACGAACCGGTTCCAGGCCAGAAGCGCATCAGAAGCTACGAACAGCGCAGCACCGACGGCCGCCACAACCACCGTGGTACCAACGGCGATGACGGCCATGACGCAGGCGACCACGATGTAAAGCTGGATCGCACGGGTGATGAGTTGGCCCTTGGGGCGCACCGCCTCCATCAACTCGGGCACCACGCCGAAGGCCACGCCGACGACGACCACCGCTCCTACCAACGCTGGCTCACTTTGGAAGTCACGAGCCAACGCGGCGATGTACAACAGATGGGCGACGATGACGGCGAAGAGGCCCGCTGCGAAACGGGCATCTGGGGTCATCAGAACGACGTCGCCGACCAGCGAAGCCCCAAGAGCAGCGATCACGATGCCGCGAACGACGTTGTCGTTCGTCTCGACGGCCAGTGCAACGCCGATGAGCGCGATGATGACAAGTGGTTTGGCCAAAAATTCAAGGCCTAAGCGATCGCCAAGAACCGCCCACCAGTCGATCATCGCAGCACCGGCTGCAACGATGATCAGAATAAACGCCGCTGTGGTCATCGTCGACGACCGCTGGGGTCAGATCTCCGCAGCTACTGCGTCGGCGAATGAAACTCCATCTTGAATCATCGTCTTGTACTGCATGACGTGTCGGGGTCGGTTGAACCCGAGCACGCCAACGAGCTTGCCGGCACGGCCATAGAGCGCGGCGAAACGCCGCTCCTCAAGAGATCCGGTGACGATCTCAAGGTCGTCGTCGGCACGAACTCGACCGGCGAGCTGGACCTTACGGTCGTACTGATCAGACCAAAACCACGGGACCGGCATGAACGGCTCGGCATCATCGTCGCCCACCAGGAGACGCTTTGCGGCGTGCACACCCTGCTCGATCGCGTTGTCCCAGTGCTCAACCCGCATCACTTCGTCGAAGCGATAGTTCGGCCAGCGCGCCACGTCACCGGCCGCAGTGACTCCGGGGGCGGCGAGACAGCTGGCATCACACACAATGCCGTTGTCGATCTGGAGGCCTGATCCTTCGAGCCATTCGCTATTGGGAATGACGCCAATGCCGATAACCACGACATCGGCGTCGATGACCGTTCCGTCAGAGAGTGTGACGCTCCCAACGGCATCGCCGCCATTAATCGATTCGACTCCTACCCCTGTGCGTAGATCAACACCGTGTTCTCGGTGGACGTCGGCTACCACCGAGCCTATCTGTTCGCCCAAGATGCGGCCGAGCGGAGTCGGCAGAGCCTCGATCATGGTGACCGGGATTTCTCGGCCGCGAGCGGTCGCCGCAACCTCGGCTCCGATAAAACCGGCCCCAACGACCACAACTCGCTTCGGGCCAAGGTCAAAGTCAGCCCGAAGCGCGAGTGCGTCGTCGAGGCCCCGTAAGACATGAACGCCAGCCATGCCCTCCGTGCCCGGGAGTGTGCGACAGCGTGCCCCCGTGGCAATCAGCAGACCATCGACCTTTTCGCGGTGTTCGCCATCCGGGCCACTCGTCGTCAACACGCGCGAGTCGAGATCAAACCCAGTGCCCCGAGTCGAAAGCCGGAGATCAAGATCGAGTTCATCAAACTTTTCCGGCTTCGTCAGTCCGATTCGGTCCGGCTCCCAAGCCCCCGCGAGAAGCTGCTTGGAGAGCGGTGGACGATCGTAGGGATGGTGCGGCTCATCGCCGATGAGCGCGATCGTGCCACTGAAGCCTTCACGACGGAGTGCTTCCGCGGCACGAAGGCCGGCAAGTGAAGCGCCGACAATATGGATCGAATCTCGGGACAGGATCAGCCCTCGATAGATATGGCCTGCTTCGGGCAGCGTTGGACGCATTCCTCGACGCGGGCTCGCGAGTCCTCTCCGGGCTCCTCGTTGAGGACGTAGAGGAAGTCGTCGTCACGGACCTCAAAGAGGTCAGAGGCAATCTGCATGCAGATTGCGTTGGATTCGCAGAGATCAAAGTCGACCACGATCTTCACAGTCATCACCTTTCGTGCCGGTTCTTGGCGGCCCTCATCATGGCGCGTCGCGGCACTGTTGCGCTACACCGGGGCTCACCTGGTGGATTCCTTCGCGATGAGCGCTGCCCGGTCATGGCACGATCTGGCGGAGCGAAACCCATCTAGCGGGCAGAAGGGACCCGACACGTTCACGACGGATCTCGAGAGGTTCGTGGCTTACGACGGTCGACGACGGTGCATGAGTGAAGGAACCGCTAGAGACCAGGTCGTTCTTTCACGACGATGTTGAATGCGTCGCGGACTTTGCGGTCGACGTCGGCGGAAACGTGCTCGGGCCAGTGGTTCTCGAGCAGTTCATTCGCTCGCTCGTGGGCTACCTGGAGTGCGTCCTTACCACCCGCGTCCATCCAATTGTCGGGGGTGTCTCGGTCACCGATGTCGGGGTAGATGTATTCCTTTTGCATCAGTTCAAGGGTCTGTTGCGAGCCGAGGAAGTGGCCCGGGCCATGAATGACTTCTTCGATCACGGCCGCCGACAAATTCTCTTCGTTCACCTCGATGCCGCGGACCGTGCGGTTGATCGCGCCGAGCATGTCGTTGTCAATCACGAGTGCTTCGAGCGAACAGCTGAGCAGCGAACCGAGCATGCCTGCCGACTCGTAGACAAGGTTGGCACCTGCGTGGCCGGCAAGAGCGACGTTGAGGCCCTTCTCGTAGCCGGCCTGGTTGTCGGGAACCTTCGAGTCGCTCATACCCGCGGCGACGCCGGATGGTAAGCCGATCCAATTCGCAACCTGTGCTGCCGCAGCGTTGAGCACGCCTTCCTCGCCGGAGCCTCCGCTCATGGCGCCGGTACGGAGGTCGGATACGAACGGCCACAGTCCCAAAACACAGGGATGACCGGGCGACATGAGGTTGACCGTTGTGAGCGCAGACAGGCATTCGGCGAGCGCCTGAGCGAGTGAGCCGGCCAGCGCAGCCGGTGACGTCGCTCCCGCCTGACCCGCTGAAAGCAAGTTGATCGGCATCCCGGTCTCGACTTGGGCGACCATGCATTTGATCGACTCTTCGGCGAACCGAAGTGGCGGCACGACGAATGTGTTGTTGGCCGCTATGAACGGACGCTTGCGGAATTCGCCTTCGCCCCCCATCGCCATATCAAACATTTCGACGGTGTCATAGACGTGCTGCTTCTCGAACCACGAGGTGCCCGACGGCTTCGTGGTGCCGACCATGGTGGCGAACGCGGTGTTGAGATCAAGCTCTCGCGAGTCCTCACGATCGCGAGCGACAACGGTGCGGACGAAGAAGTGGATGTTGTCGAGCTGATCGACAAGCCGGGCGCAGTCGTAGACGTCGTTGCCGGTGGAGTGCCGAAACGTGTTGGTCTGGTAGTCGTGCATCAGCACCGCGGCACCGGCGGTACCAAAGTGGACGCGATCGCCGCCGACATCGATCGAGTTGGCTTCGTCCCATCCGTGCCAAATCCAGTCCTTGGCAGCCAACTCAATGGCGCCTTCGACGAGGGCTTTCGGATAATGGAGACGGCCGTGTTCATCCATCCAGCCACCCGCATCGGTGACCACTTCGATGAACTCGGGAATCGGTGAACCCATTCCGAGCCGTTCAAGGAGGTCAATGGCAGCGTCGTAAACCTGCTGAAGGTCAGCGTCGGACAATGGCTTGTACAAGCCGCCCGGCATGCCGGGGCGAACCGGCCGATCGTCGAGCCCAAGTGGCGCCCGACGCGCGGCAATGCGTC
>JABIQM010000023.1 GCA_018699415.1 Acidimicrobiaceae bacterium | reverse complement strand
GTCAGACCAACGGCGAAGGCTTCGTCATCGCTGAAGCCGAACGTGACGATCCGGTGGGTGTCAGACTCGAGCACATCGAGCGATTCAAGGACCACGGCGCCTTCGACACAACCGCCGGAGACAGAGCCGACAACGTCACTCGATTCAGTGACAGCCATCGCCGCTCCTGGCAGCCGAGGGCCGGAACCCTCAAGATCGACGACACGGGCAATCGCGAACTGTTGACCAGACGCATTCCAGCGATTGAAGTCGTCGAAGAGTTCTTTCACAGGTCCCAGGGTATCCCTGGGACCTGCACTCAGCCGATTCCCAATCGGATGAGGTCGAGCCGACGGCGCGAAGCCGCGAGTTCAGAGAAGCTGGCGTCGGTCCGTTTGAGGTCGTGGTGGGCGTTCCAGGCGTCGAGCAAGCGATTGAAATCAGGGGAGATACGGGGTGCGGTCATGACACGAGTGTACGAGAATCGCCACATTCGGTTCCATCGATTTTCCGCTTATAACCACTCATACGCATATGTTAATAACTTGATTCCTTATATTTGCCTACGAATCAAAGGAGCCTTCATCATATGTTCGACGATATCGCTATTCAGATTCTGACGGAGCTCAAAGCAAACGCTCGGATCTCGTACCGAGAATTGGGTGAGATGGTCGGCCTCTCAGCCCCCGCCGTAGCCGATCGTGTCAAACGACTCGAACGCGATGGGGTCATCACCGGCTACACGATCGTGACGGACCAGGCTGCCCTGGGCTACCCCATCCAGGCAATCATCCGGGTCATGTCGTCGGGAACGAATGCCAGCGCAATTGACCAACTCGCCAACGACGCGCCCGAAGTCGTCGAGTGCAACCGAGTGACAGGTAGTGAGAGCCATGTCATCCGGGCCTGGTTCCGAGATGTCCAGCACATCGGCAATCTCGGCGAACGGCTCTGGCAATACGGCGACACGACATCAAACGTCGTGACGTCCACACCAGTGTCCCGACGCCACATCAGGCTCGAATAACCCGGTTCAGGGAGCCCTCTGCTCCAACTCCCAGCGCGCCCAGCCACCGAACCAGAAAATGCCGAGTGCGATCACCAGCAATCCGGGCCAGGTATCGGCCCAGGTCACGTCACCGATAAAGCCCTGCCGGGCCAGTCGGATGACATTGGTCGCTGGGTTCACTCGCGCCACGTCGCGCAACCAACCAGTCATCATCGACAACGGGACCTGCCCGATCGACGGGAACATCAGCCCGAAGGCCAGGACCTGCACGATCGCCATCGCCCGAATGTTGCCGATGCGGAGCACCACGGCGAGCCCAAGCGCACCGAGCACAAGCGACGCCCCAATTCCCGCCACATAGGCGATCAGCACCGCCGAGACACCGCCAGGAAAATCGAGGCCGCCGGCAATCCCGATCACAAGCACGACCGTCACCGGGATAACGGCGCGTATGGCGGTCTGCACCAGCGGGCCCACGATGATAGCGCTTCGGCGAATGGGGCTTACGAGCAGGCGATCTATGAACCCGTTGTCGAGGTCCTGGGCCATAGCACCAGCTGAACCGATCCCTGCGAAGATTGAACCCTGCACCATTGCGAACGCCGCAACCCAGTTCATGAATTCGCCGGTGGGAAACGCCTCCACTCGCGTGACTCCTTCGAACGTGCCCGTGAATGACACAGCGAAGAATGCGGGCATGACGAGCATCGGGATCAGCACTGAAGGCACTCGAACCAAACGCACAAAGGCACGGCGCGTCAGAATCTCGACCGTTGACCAGTACGGCGCTAACTCCCTGTCTGACAGATGTGTTGGGGTCATGATCGACGCAGTCTTGCGAGGTAGGCCCGATACGCGACCCCCAGCGTGAAGACCCCAATAACGGCAATCCAAAAGAGCGCCTGGCCGACATCAGTGAAGGAAAAACCATCGATGGCAAGCCGACGAGTTGGGTCGATGATCAAGGTGAACGGGTTCGCCTCCGCAGCGGTCTTATACCAGCCGCTCATCATTTCTGTCGGAAAGAACGCTGACGAGACGAATATGGCAATGAACGTCAACGGGAAGACCGCTTGTGTTGCTTCCGGAGAACCAGTCCAAAGAGCCACCGCCACACTGATTCCACCTATGGACAGGGACAACGCTGCGGCGATTCCTACGATCGCCAATGCCGAAGCGAAGCCGCCTTCGGGTTTTGCACCAAACAACACGAAGATCCCCATCAAAACGGCGGCCAAAAGCGCACTGAATGCCGCAGCACCGGCCAGCCGCCCGACAAGCACCGACTGTCGCCCAACCGGTGATGCCATCAGTCGGTCAAAGAACCCAGTCTCAATATCGGTGGCGAGTGCACTCCCCGCTTCGCCAGCGTTGAACGAGATGCCCTGAAGGATGGTGGCGGGAAGGATGAACTGCAGGAATGAATCAACCTGGGGGAACTGCGGCAACTCGGTTACCCGCTCGAACTGGGCCGAGTAGATGGCCGCCATCATCAGCGGAAAAATAATGCTCGGTGTCCACGCGGCCGGCTGGCGCCATGTGTTCACTACCGACCGGCGAGCAAGTGTCGCAACCTGCTCGATGATCACCATGCCACGCTGCCGATCGAGGGCAGTAGTCATGTTGCGGATGCTCCGGCCCCTTCAAGCCGACGCCCGGTAGCTTCGGCGAAAACGTCATCCAGGCTGGGAAGGTCCATTTCCAGGTGGCCGACTGGTACCCCAGCGTCATCGAGGGCACGAACAACCTCGGTAAGTCGCGCCGTGCCACCTCTGAGGCCGATGGCTACTCGACCGGCGCGAGCCGGACGTTCCTCACCAAAGGCAGCCAACACGGTGCGGGCCTCAGCAAAATGCCTCTCGTCAATCTCAACTCGCAGAGTCGGATCGCCCACTGCCGCTTTCAGCGCAGTCGGTGCGCCTTCACGCACAATCCGGCCACCATCGATGATCGCCACCCGCCCGGCAAGTTCGTCTGCTTCTTCGAGGTACTGCGTCGTGAGGAAGACCGTCGTGCCCTCATCGTTGAGGGTGCGGACCTCCTCCCACACGGCCAATCTACTGGTGGGGTCAAGTCCAGTCGTCGGCTCATCGAGAAACAGCACCGAGGGGCGATGAATCAGAGCCATCGCAAGATCAAGACGTCGGCGCATTCCACCGGAGTACTCGCCAACCTTGCGGTCACGGGCGACAGTCAAACCAACCCGTTCCAGCAATTCTCCGGTGCGCCGGGTCGCCTCTTTACGTCCGAGGCCGTGCAGCACTGCTTGCAGGCGAAGTAACTCGTTGCCAGTCATCAGGGGATCGATGGCGGCATCTTGAAGCGCGACGCCAATCGACTTTCGAACGGCATTCGGCTCCCGCACAACATCAAAACCGGCGACCCGGGCAACGCCCGAGGTCGGACGCAGCAGTGTGACGAGCATCCGGACGGTCGTGGACTTCCCCGCCCCGTTCGGTCCGAGGAAGCCGAAAATCTCGCCTTCTTCAACAATCAGGTCGATTCCAGCGACAGCGGTGAGATCGCCGAAGGTTCTTACGAGGCCTACGGCCTCGACGGGATGCTGAGCCATGCGTCCCTGCATACCAAGCCCATCGCAATTTCACGCCGCTTTCGCCCTAGGGCGTGCCGGATGTCTCGTCGTGCTCGACGCAGCCGCTCACGCCGGGGACGGTGTAGGTCTCAACCCCGGGTTCGACGTAGGGCCCAAAGCATAGGCCACGAATCTCAACCCCTTCCTCACCCGTGAGCGACTCGAGTTCCGCCGCAAGTTGGTCGACCTCAGCTTGAAGCTGGATGTTGCGGTCTTGGACAGCATCGATCTCTTCTCGCTGCTCAACCCAGTCACTGATCGGATAGGCGGCGAGGCTTGCGCCCGCAGCAAGGGTCGCCACAAACAGGCTGACGCGGACGATCCTGCCTGACCGCAGAGGACGCGGCGGTTCGGTCCGCGTTGAACGACTCCGACCCTTTGGAGTCGTCGTCTTGCGCTTGGAGGCGCTTCGGGAGGCGGATGGACGGGTCATAGCCTCCGGCCAGCGAGGGCCGAGAGCCCACGATAGGCCGCAGCCTCGCCGAGCTGCTCCTCGATACGCAGGAGCTGGTTGTACTTGGCCACACGATCGCTTCGGGCCGGTGCACCAGTCTTGATCTGACCACAGTTCGTCGCAACGGCGAGGTCCGCAATGGTGGTGTCTTCGGTCTCACCGCTGCGGTGCGACATCACCGAAGTATACGAATTGTGGGTGGCGAGCTCAACGGCCTCAAGGGTTTCGGTAAGCGAACCGATCTGGTTGACCTTGATGAGAATCGAGTTGGCAGTGCCGACAGCGATGCCACGACCGAGGCGCTCAGTGTTGGTGACAAAGAGGTCATCACCCACAAGCTGCACGCGATCGCCGAGCGCGGTGGTGAGCTCAGCCCAGCCGTCCCAGTCCTCTTCATCCATGCCGTCTTCGATGGACACGATCGGATACTTGTCACAAAGACTGACGTACTCAGCAACCATCTCCGATGGGGTAAGGCTGCGCCCCTCTGCGGCAAGGTTGTAACTGCCACCGGAGAAGAACTCTGTGGATGCGACATCCATTGCGAGGGCGATCTCGTCGCCTGGCACCCGACCGCTGCGCTCAATGGCATCAACAAGTAGCTGAAGAGCTTCCTCGTTGGAGCCCAGGTCAGGAGCAAAGCCGCCCTCATCACCCACAGCGGTGGAGAGCCCCTTGTCCTGAAGGACCTTCTTGAGAACATGGTACGCCTCGGTACCCCAACGCATCGCTTCGCTAAACGAAGATGCGCCGACAGGCATGAACATGAATTCTTGATAATCGACGCTGTTGTCAGCGTGCTCGCCACCGTTGAGCACGTTCATCATCGGCACAGGGAGGACGTGGGCGTTCGCTCCACCGACATGGCGCCAGAGCGGGAGCTCGAGCTCGCTCGCAGCAGCTCTCGCAGTGGCAAGGGAGATGCCGAGGATGGCGTTGGCCCCAACTCGGCTCTTGTTGTCCGTGCCGTCGGCAGAAATCAGTTCGGCATCAACATCACGCTGGTCGATGGCATCGAGCCCAACCACCGTGTCTGCAAGCTCGCCGTTGACGAATCCGACAGCGTTGAGTACACCCTTGCCAGCCAGGCGATCGCCGCCATCACGAAGCTCTACTGCTTCGAACGCACCCGTCGAAGCTCCCGACGGCACCATGGCCCGACCCATCGCACCGCTGTCAAGTTCGATATCCACTTCGACAGTGGGATTGCCTCGGGAATCGAAGACCTCTCGGCCGTGGACTCGTTCGATGATGCTCACTGGGGGCTCCTGCAAAGCTCTGTGTTGGGCACAAGGCTAGTTGTCCTCGCGCGAAGGGTGACGGAGGGCGCGCGATCCGCGCGATTCAATGGTGACAATGCGACATTGACGGCACGACGTCAATGTCAACATCACTATCGAACCAGCGACTATCCCACGACCCGCTTTGCTGCCGCCCACAGCGAAATCAAGTCTGCCTCATCAGCGAGAGAAAGATCAACTCCCTCGCTCACCGCGTCCTGTTCCACGACTCGAAAGCGGCGGGCAAACCGTTGAGAAGCAGCCCGCAACGCCGACTCGGGGTCGTGATCAAGGCGGCGAGCGACCTGAACAGCGGCGAAGAGTAGGTCGCCGACCTCATGTTCGCTCGGGTCCTCGCGGACCTCAGCCAACTCGTCCTCGACATCGGTGTAGGCCACTTCCGGACCACCGTCCCAGTCAAACCCAGCCGATGCGGCGCGCTTCTGGATCTTCAGGGCCAGCATCAGCGCAGGAAGAGATGGCGGAATGCCGTCCATGGCCGAGTCGCGGCTCTTCTCCACAGCCTTGAGTTGCTCCCAGTTCCGCAGTACCGCGCTGGAGTCCTCGACGTCGACGAGATCACCACCCACAGGAGGAAAGACGTGGGGGTGCCGGAAGACGAGTTTGTCGTAACAGCCCCGTGCGACGTCGGCGACGGTGAACGAACCGCGCTCCGCGCCGAGGCGGGCATGGAAGAAGATCTGGTAGAGAAGGTCGCCCAACTCTTCGGCGAGATGTTCGTCGAGATCGGCATCAACATCGTCGTCGTTCAATGCGGCACGCGCATCCAAGGCCTCGATGGTCTCGTGGGTCTCTTCTAACAAATGACGACGCAACGAGGCATGTGTCTGCTCCTGGTCCCAGGGACACTGCGCGCGAAGAACCCGAACAAGTTCTTCGAAGCGAGCAAACTCAGCCGCCACAGGCACGGCCATTTCCGGGATATAGATCGATGTCAGATGATCGGCGTCCACATCCCGATCAAGGTCGCTCCATGGCACCTCGAACACGGCCTCGTCGTCGAGTCCCAGATGCTGGAGAACAATCACCGACTCGGGTGGTTCTTCGACCGCCAGCTTGATATCGCTCAGTACATGCGCTGCATGGCAATGCGCCACCAACAGCGGGCCGGTCTGACCCGCCGCCGCGATCGCGAACCGATGACCATCGATGAGCCGCACACCTTCCTCGACCGGATCAATTCGAAGCGACGCCCACGCGGCGTCGAGAAATGACATGGCGGGCAGGATCTCAAGGTCGAGCCGACCGTCATCGGCTGCGACCCGGAGGAGTTCGACCGTGCGTTCGAGGACCAGAGGTGAGCCAGGCACGGCGTACAAAACGTCGCCCTCGCCGGTCGCGGCGATCAACCGTTCCGCGATCTCTTGATAAACGGCTTCAAAGGTCTCCGCCTGATCGTAGATCTCATCAAACGATTGCACGTCGCCCAGCACCGATGCCGCCGGGTGACGACGGGTTCTCAGGAATACAACTGTGGCATCAGCAATGGCTGCACTGGTTTGCGGTGTGAGCAGGAGTTCGTCGGCAGGCCCAAGGCCGACAATGGTGAGACGACCTGCCATAGGACCGACTCAGCCGTCAGCGGGAGGCGCCTGCACCGCTCCGGGAGGAAAGATCCAGGCACCAATGCTCGGGTCAATGAAATGCTCGACGGCAATCGCCTCCGAAGCCAGCGCCACAATCTCATCAAATACCGCACCCTCGGCCGCACGCGTCGCACCCTCGTTGAGGGACGCGAACTGTTCCGGCGTCAGGGATGCGTCGACATCCTCGGCCAACGGACCCAGGTAGCGCACGTCGATCACGTGGAATCCGAACTGGCTCTCGACCGGCTCGGTGACGCCCACACCGCTGGCACGCGCCCCATCCACATATTCCACAACGAAGGTTGTCGTATCGACACAGCCAAGCTGACCACCGGCCGGGCCGCTCGGACCCGTGGAGAGTTCCATTGCGATCGCAGCGAAGTCCTCTCCAGCTTCGATCCGAGCGATGGCATCAAACGCATCTGCTTCGGTCTCGAGAAGAATATGGCTCGAACAAATCAGTTCAAGAGTGCTGTCTTGGGTCGCCGCGGTGGCCTGGGCGTACCCGTTCAGCGCATTGATGACGACCTGAAGATTGACCGCCGCATCGAAGGCGGAGGTGTCGGTCGGCACCCCCGCAGCAATAGCGGAAGCCTCCGAATCGATACGATCCTGGTCTGTGATCTCGATGCCACGTTGAGACAGTTGGGCACCGACAGCCTCGACGAGAAGCCATGTCGTGACCTGATCGGCGAGCTCCTGCGGTGACGGAGCTACTCCCGTCGCACCAGTGGTAATGGCAATGGCAAGGAGATCAGCGCCCGATAGCTCAACACCGCCGAATCGAGCGGCGACATCGGGCATGTTGCGAAGCTCCATCCCATCTGGGGCCCCAGTGGCTGTGTCGGCGGCGGAGCCGTCCGCAACTTCAACGTCGGACCCGTCGACCGACTCGGTGCTGTCGTCCTTCATGAACGTGAAAGCGATAACGGCGACCACGCAGACGGCAATGATCGCCGGCACGATCAGCAGAAGCGGTGACGTCTTGGCGGCCTCCTCACGGGCGGCGCGGGCGGCGGGTGATTCAGAAACGTCGTTCACGAAGCGTGAATGTTATCGGCGATATCGGGCAGAAGGTCCGCCATGATCGACACCAACTGGTCGACCACGGTGCCTTGCTTGTTTCGCAGCGGCAGATGGAGTTCGTTCACCATCTCCTTGTAGATGGCCGTATTACCCGCGCCCTTGACGGAGTACAGCCGCTGGAGGCGAACCTGGAGACTGTCAGGCAACGTGACCGGGGTGAGCTTGGCCACGTGGTCCGGGCCACCGAACCCGGGCCCCTTGGTAACCGTGATCTCCCGAACGCCGCTTCGCACACACTCCACTCGGAGCCGACCGACCTGAAGCAACGCCTCCGCCGGGGCCGGAATCGGGCCAAACCGGTCGAGCCATTCGGCGCGGACATCCTCGAGCGCTTCGATGGTCTCGATCGATGCCAGTCGCCGGTACGCCTCGAGCCGATTGGTTTCCTTAAGCACATAGTCATCGGGGAGATGGGCGTCACCGGGCACCTCGACCGCGATCTCGACCGGGTCTGGCACCTTTTCGCCCTTGAGTTCAGCAACCGCCTCAGTGACCATCTGGCAATACAGGTCGTAGCCCACTGCGGCGATATGACCGGACTGGCCAGTACCGAGCAGGTTGCCAGCGCCACGGATCTCAAGGTCGCGCATCGCGATACGGAATCCCGATCCAAGCTCGGTGGCCTCACCAATGGTCTTCAGACGCTCATATGCCTCCTCGCTCAAAACTCGATCGACCGGATGGAAGAGATATGCGTACGCACGAGAACCCGCACGCCCGACACGACCACGAAGCTGATGGAGTTGGCCGAGTCCGAGAAGATCTGCACGATCCGCGATCAGGGTGTTGACCGTGGGCATATCGATGCCCGACTCAATAATTGTTGTGCAGACAAGCACATCGTACTTGCCTTCCCAGAAGTCGATCACGACCCGTTCAAGCGTGCCTTCATCCATCTGGCCGTGAGCAATCGCAATGCGAGCCTCGGGAACGAGATCGTGAAGGCTCGCCGCCACATGCTCGATGTCTTGCACCCGGTTGTGAACGAAGAAAACTTGCCCCTCCCGGAGAAGCTCGCGGCGGATCGCCTCAGCGACCGCTCGCTCCTCGTACTCGCCAACGTAGGTGAGGATCGGCAGGCGATCCGCCGGCGGCGTATTGAGCAGCGACATATCGCGGATGCCGGTGAGGCTCATCTCCATCGTGCGCGGAATCGGCGTGGCAGTCAGTGTGAGCACGTCGACGTCGTGACGGAGCTGCTTGATTTGCTCCTTGTGGCTGACACCGAATCGCTGTTCCTCGTCCACGACCAACAGACCGAGGTCCTTGAACTTGATGTCGCTTGAGAGCAGCCGGTGCGTGCCGATGACCAGGTCGACGTTGCCGTCGCCCACCGCCTGCACAACTTTCTTGGCTTGGGCATTCGTGAGGAACCGGCTCAGCACCTCAACCCGGATCGGGTACGCCGCCATGCGCTCAGTGAAGGTTGAATAGTGCTGCTGAGCGAGCAGGGTGGTGGGCACAAGGATGGCCACCTGCTTCCCGCTCTGGATTGCTTTGAATGCAGCGCGCATCGCCACTTCGGTCTTACCGAACCCGACATCACCGACAACGAGACGATCCATGGGCGACTCGCGCTCCATGTCGTTCTTCACATCGATAATCGCATGGAGTTGATCAGGGGTTTCCTGGAACGGGAATGTGCCTTCGAACTCGCTCTGCCACGGCGTGTCGGTGTCAAAGGAATGACCCGTTGACGTGACCCGGCGTTGATAAAGCACCACCAACTCCTGGGCGATCTCCTGGACCGCGCTGCGCACCTTCGCCTTGGCCGAATGCCAATCGGCCCCACCCATCTTCGACAGGCTCGGTGAATCGCCGCCGGTGTAATGGCGAACCGATTCGATCTGATCCGACGGGACATAAAGCTTGTCGCCACCTCGGTACTCGAGGAGTAGATAGTCACGTTCGTTCCCACCAATGGCCCGGGTTACCATGCCGCCGAACCGGGCAACCCCGTGCTGATGATGCACAACGTGTGAGCCCTCGCGGAGATCCTCAAAGAACCGCTGCGAGTCACGCTTGCGCCGACGAGCGCGGCGGTGAGTGCGTCGACGGCCAGTGAGATCGGACTCGGCTAACACTGCGAGCTTCACCGCTGGCAGAACCGCGCCACGATCGATCGCGGCGACCACGACAGCGCCAGCCGGACTGGCCTCCGTCAACGGACCGTCGACGAGAGCAAGAGCGACACCGCGCTCGGAGAGCAGTTGAGCCAGCCGAGATGCACTTGCGGCACCATCGGCGGCGACCACGATGCGATATCCCTGGCTGAGTAAACTCTGAATCTTCCTGATCGTCGGCTCAATATCACCCACCACGGGCTCCCACCCAGAAGCGGCAACTACAGGGGTTTCGGGGCCATCGGCGGTGGCCAGCATATTCCAGGACGGCGCGTCAGTCTCCGCCAGCAGGCGGTCGAATGGTACATGGAGCCGATGGACCGAATCGGCGTCAACATCCCAGGTGCGTGCCAGCGACGACGCAAGATCGGCTTCCTCAGCCAAAATCTCAGCGGCTCGATCACGGATACGTCGGGGCTCGACAAGAACAATGAGCCCGTCAGCGGGAATCAGATCGGGGAGGACGAAGTGCTCGTCAATGAGCCATGGGAGCCAGGACTCCATGCCATCGAACAGTTGCCCGTCGGAGATTCGATCCCACTGCTCGCGCCCCCAAGGCTCCTGGGCCACCAGACTCGACGCGCGTTCTCGCTGCGCCTCATCGGGGCGGAACTCTCGACAGGGGTAGATTTCGACAACGGGAACATCTTCGTTGGAGCGTTGATCAGCAACCGAAAATTCGGTCAGGCGATCAACCTCGTCACCCCATAAGTCGATGCGGATCGGCCCATCTGCAGTGCTGGGAAAGACATCGACGATCGAACCGCGAACGGCGAGTTCGCCACGATGCTCAACCTGTGCCTCTCGGTGATAGCCAAAACCAACGAGTTCCTCGACAAGGGAAATCGGGTCGAGCACGTCGCCCGGGCGAACAACGACCGGTGCGATCGCAGCATTTGGATCGAGGCGTTGAATGAGCGCCCTTGCTGGGGTGACCACCATCGCAGGCGGGTTGTCGCTCTGTAACCGATGCAACACTTCGAGGCGCCGACCCATGGTTTCCACGCCAGGACTCACCCGTTCGAACGGGAGCGTTTCCCACGCTGGGAACAAGGCGACTGCATCCGGCCCCAGAATCATGGCCGCATCGGAGGCGAGTCGCTCAGCTTCAGCCTGCGATGACGTCGCAACGAGGACCGGGACGCGCTCGGAGGCGTCGGAAATTGCGCTCAACACAAGCGCTCTCGCCGCGTCCGGCACAGCGATGACCGGGTTACGAGACGCAAGAGCCGCGTGAATCGCTGGTTCATCGGTGAGCACGCCGCGTAGAGCAGCGAATGGAGCTCTAACCACCATTGAACCGATTCATGGCAGATTCGATATCGCTGTCAGCGAGGAACTCGACGGCGTCAGCCGCCTCGCTCACGGTGCGATCGATCTCCGGCTGTTCGCGGCGCCCTGGTCGACGCAGAACATAGTCTGCGCCCGTCATCGTCTCTCTCTCGGGCTTGTCCACGCCAATACGAATACGAGCGAACTTGTCACTTCGGAGACTGGCTCGGATCGATTTGAGCCCATTGTTCCCGGCCAGTCCCCCACCAAACTTGACCCGTAAGCGTCCGACAGGAAGATCCAGTTCGTCGTGCACGACCACCAGGCGCGACAAGTCATCAATGCCAAAGCGCCGCACCAGCGCCACAACGGCCTTACCCGACTCATTCATGTAGGTGCTGGGGATGGCCACAGCAACCCGTCGTGATCCGATGCGAAGCTCGTCAACTGCTGCGAAATCTCGCCGGCCGCGACGAAGCCGCCCGCCGTGACGGCGAACGAGTTCATCAATCACCCAGGCACCCGCGTTGTGACGGGTCCGAGCGTATTCCTCACCGGGATTGCCGAGCCCGACAACCAAGAGGTCGGCGGGCGAGCCCGTCCGTTCCCCTGGAGAACGCCGAACCATAGCGATCCAGGTCCGGAACGTCAGTCTTCGCTCTCGCCGGAGTCGTCAGCGACCGCTTCGTCTTCTTCGGCTGCTTCATCGCCGGATTCGGCTGCAAGATCGCGGGCCATGGCTTCGCGAGTCGAACGCGTGATGAGCGAAATCGCAACCGACTCGTCACCATCAGCGACGGCGCTAGCACCCTCAGGAAGCGGAAGATCGGAAACCTTGATCGACTCACCGAGCTGAAGGTCAGTGATGTCGACCACAATCTCGTCAGGCACGTTGCCGGGCCTGGTCAAGAGGGTCAGCTCATACATCGTCTGATCGACCATGCCGTCGGCGCGGGTAACCGCAAGCGCTTCACCCACCAGATTGATCGGGATGTTGACCTCGATTTCCTGGTCAGCGCGAATCCGCATGAAGTCGATGTGGATGACATCGCGACGCACCGGATGACGCTGAAGATCCTTGATGACGGTGAGATGATCCGCACCATCGATCTCAAGAGTGATGAGGGCATTGAGGCCCGCATCGGTGGTGAGGGCCGCACGCAATGCGGGCCATTCGATGGCGATCGGAATGGGATCCGTCTCAAGGCCATAGACGACAGCGGGAATCTTGCCCTCGCGGCGCAATCTACGGGCTGGTCGGGTGCCGCCCTTACGGCCGGTTTCAACGCTCAGCTGGAGTTCTGACATTCGGAAAAGGCTAGCGGGACAATGTCCCGCTTCCGCGGGTCAGGCCAGGTGATTGCCGCCGAATATTTCGCTCACCGAGGTGTCTTCGAATACTGCAGAGATGGCGCGAGCGATGATCGGAGCCACAGACAGAACATGGATTTTGTCGGCCTGCTTCTCACTGTCCAACGGCAGCGTGTCTGTGACCAGAACTGTCTCCACCGGAGCATTCTTCAGTCGATCAATGGCCGGACCTGAGAAAACACCATGCGTCGTGGCGATGATGATGCGCTTCGCCTTGTACTCGTGCAGCAGCTCAGCGGCTGCACAGATGGTCCCACCGGTATCGATCATGTCGTCGATCAACACACAAGTGCGACCCTCAACGTGACCGATGATTTCCTTGGCCTCAACCGTGTTTTTCTCTTCGGCCGAGCGACGCTTGTGAACGTAGGCGAGGTCGGCGTTGAGCAGGTTGGTGTAACGCTCCGCAACCTTCATTCGGCCCGCATCAGGGGACACGATGACCATATCGTCGTCGTCGAGATCGGACAGCCAATCGATGAGGACCGGCATGGCGGTGAGGTGATCGACTGGCCCATCGAAGAATCCCTGGATTTGCCCAGAGTGAAGATCAACGGAGACGAGCCTGTCAGCGCCGGCGGCGAGAAAGAGATCGGCAAGTAGTCGAGCCGTGATCGGCTCGCGGCCGGACGCTTTGCGGTCCTGGCGGCTGTAACCGTAGAACGGGGCCACAACGGTGATTCGTTTGGCCGATGCACGCTTGGCGGCGTCGACCATGATCAGGTGCTCCATGATCGAGTCGTTGATCGAGCGACCTTCCCACCCGGCGTGGGTCTGCACGATGAAGACGTCTGAGCCACGGATGGACTCGCCGTACTTCACGTGGATTTCACCGTTGGCAAACTCCTCGATGTTGGGAGAACCAAGTGGCACATCTAACTCACGACAGATCGCGGTGGCCAACTCTTGCGTGGCCCGCCCGGCGACAATGTGGAGCTTCTTGTGGTTAAGCAGTTGCATTGGTATCCCAGTTGGCGGCCAGAAAGTGTTGGTCAATTGCCGCCCAGACTCGGAGCATAGAACGGTCCGG
Organism: Acidimicrobiaceae bacterium; assembly: GCA_018699415.1. GTDB lineage: Bacteria > Actinomycetota > Acidimicrobiia > Acidimicrobiales > Aldehydirespiratoraceae > JAACCU01. The sequence goes on along the minus strand of JABIQM010000023.1, from coordinate 8,983 downwards.
TCATAGTCGCGGCAGTGAGCTCAGATCCTTTGTAAAGAATGGCAACAGGTCCAACGTGACAGTTGATACCGATAACCGCATTCCTCTGCCGCGGGGTGACCGCGTTTAGTGGTCAGGTGGTCATGTCAGCACGCTTTGCTGGCCCGGCAGGACTCGAACCTGCAACATCCGGAGTCAAAGTCCGGTGTTCTACCAATTGAACTACGGGCCACTACGCCGCCACCGTAGCGGGCCAAACGGGTCACACGAACCCGATACGGGGCAGCTTTCGTCAGCGCCGAAGCGACTGGGCCGGACTGGAGGCAACGATACCCCCACCGCTATCGACAACCAGGACCCCGTAGCGGACGGGTCCATCCCCATGGGGAGAACCATCGACCACCTGGCCTTCGCTCGACTGACGGGCATTGCCGACGAGCGTCACACTGTCAATCGCAAGTATTTCGCTCACTGTTGAGAACTCCTCAATGACGTCATCGCCATCGCGTCGAAGGATCGCAACCGACCATGAGTCATCGGCGCCGCGAACGCTCCAATTAATGCGAACGCCTCCGTCAACCGAACGAAGCCGCATGCCAATCTCGACTAGGGGCACATCAACAGGAGAGGCCGATGACGGATCGACTGGGCCACTGTCACTATCGGGCTCATCATCAGGTCGGGAGAGGACCGTCGTCACGGTTGTTGGAGGCTGTGCATCGGTCTCATCAGAATCGTCGGATCGGTCGACTTCGGGATCCTCCGTACGGTCGTCATCGCTAGCCCCGTCCCGCGTTGGATCGTCATCGGTGTCATCCTCGTCAGTCCTCGTGCCTGAGGTGCCAGTCGTGTCGATCGTTGTGGTGGTGGGGACAATGTCGGTGACAAGTTCACCGTTGCGCACAACAAGCACGGCGGCGGCGTCCACCGTCACGCCGTCGATCGTGACCATGCCGCCATCGCGGATCTCGATGCGTGCTCCCTCGGTTAACTCAAAACCATCTGCAGGGTCATCGATCGAAGTGCCATCGGGGAGATGCACCGTGACGTTCTCGACATCGGTGAGGACGAAAGCTGCGGATGGACTCTGGTCACGAACCACAAACACGACCGAAGCCACAACGAGGAGCACGACCATCGTTGGAGCGAGCACTGCTACTCGGCGCCAAAGCGGCTGGCGAACCCGACGCCGGCCGGTCGCGTGCTGCACCCGGAGTCGAGCGTCGAGTTGGTCGACGAAACGATCCTCAGCTGCCGTGGTAGCGCCGCGCAACGCGGCGAGTGGGTCATCGGGATCGAAATCAGCGCCGGTCATCGCTCTCCCATCTCCGACTTGTTTTCAAGTTCACGTTGCAGAGCAACGGTTGCCCGGTGCAGCAACACGGCGAACGCCGGCTTGGCGAGCCCCATCGCGGCGGCCGCTTCTGCCTGGTTGAGTTCGGCCAAGTACCGCACGGACAACGCCCTTTGGTAGCGCGGGTTGAGGTTGTCAAGCGCCCCACGAACCCGCGCTGCGTCGTGCTCAGCATCAAGATGGTCAATCTCGTCGACCGCCACCCGATCGTGCAACCGATCGATGGCTCGCTGACCCCGATCGCCGCTACGTCGAGCGGTCCGCCGGTAGTGATCGGTGAGTTGGTTTGAGGCGATTCGGAAGAGCCATGGGGCAATCCCACCTCGCCGCCATTTGAATCCGTTGATGCCAGCGAGTGCCCGTTCAAAGGTGACCGCAGTGAGATCCTCGGCCAGCTCCTTCGAGCCGCAGCGTCGGTGGATGAAGGAAAAGACCCGGTCAACGTAGAGACGATAGAGATCAGCGAACGCATCGGGGTCATGGCGCGCCTCCTCGGCGAGTTGCCGCTCTGCGGCAGGGTCAGGGGCTATCAGACGGCCGCGCACTGCCACCCATGCTCGTGCACGAGAGGATGGCATGTGCGCATGGGCCGCCACCTCAGGACTCAGCGGTCTCGGACGAGGTCGCGCTCGAGACGGGCCTCTACACCGCGCTCTGGCTGGACATCGATCTCACGGTCTGTCACATGACCGATCTCACGGTCGGGGGTCCGATGGTGAGGCCGAAACGCAACATTGGCCGGGCGGCTCAGGCCGACCGTGTTTCCATCGGCGTCAACCGCCTGCACGACGTAGCGGTAGCGGTGACCGCGAGAGACGTCGTTGTCACGAATGGTGGTCTGATCGAGACCCGTCCGTGCGATGGCGATTCGTCTCCCAACGTCGGTGGTGCGCCAGACCACATAGCCGGCTGTTGAATCAGAGGTGGACGGGCGCCATTCACACATCGTCCAGATGGAAATATCGGGAATCGCCTCGCCACGCTCGACTGTCTCAGCCTCGCCTCGATGCCCATCACAGCGAAGATAGAGCGGTTCGATCTCTCGGTCTTGATTGTGGACGGCCGCGTCGACCACCCGGCTCCGGCCGATGACCTCGCCTTCCGCGTCGAGCGCCAGCACGGCATAGACATAGGCGGCGGGCACCTCCACGTTGGTATCGCGGAAGCTCCGAGTATGAGCTCCAAGCTCGGCGACCAGATTCCGGATGCCAACCGCTGGCCGAACCTGCAAATTCAACAACTGCCACGAAGCGATCGCTTGATCGTCGATTGCACGCCACCGGCAGCCGACAGTACCGATGCCCTCGTCGACATTCCCGCGGCAGCCGAGCTTCACCGTTACAGGAACGTTGGCATCGATCTGCAGGACGTTGAAGGCTTGATCGCTGCTGACTTTCTCACCCTGCCGAACAGCAGCTCCAGCTGCTGTTGCGGGTATGGCAACAAGGACTGCGAGCACCATCGCCAAGATGATTCGACCATGAGGACGGTGAATGCGCGACGTTCGTCCAATCGATCGCGTGCGGTATCGGGGGATTCGGGGGGAAGGCATAAAAGTTTCCTTTTCTCAGCGTTGAAGTAGTGCACCCGTTACAACGCCGAGCCCGGCTGGCGATTACACCTTGCGCCCATAAATCTTGGGACCGTGATTCGGCCTGACAGGTGGCTCCTGTCCCTTTACGCGGTAGCGTCGCCTGCTGTGGGATCACTGATCAAGAAGCGCCGCAAGCGCATGCGTAAAAAGAAGCACAAGAAGATGCTGCGAAGGACGCGTCACCAGCGCAAGTAGGCGCTGGGGTCCGTTAGAACACAGGCACAGTCGACGCCACAAGGCGTCCTGGGCCTGGGAATGCTCCCTCGACAAACCAGGTACTTCCGCTCCCAGCGAGACACGGATGCTGGCCCGTAGCAGCTGCAAGTTCGTCGCGCCATGTGGACAGTTGTGGAGCAACCTGCAATGCCGCCGGTTCGAGATCGTTGCCATATTCGCCTTGGGGTCCACCCATCGCATCCCACGCGGCGTACACCGCCGGCGTTGAACAACCAAATGGCGGCGTGAGCAGCGTGTATGTCCGCTGCTCAAACGGCAACGGTTCGATCAGTTCGCCCACACCAGTAACCCGCGCCCGTCCGCCCACAAGGCAGAAGGCCACATCGGCACCAATCGAGGCAGCTGCGATCTCGTCGTCAAATTCAGCCCATCTCAGCACCGCTCCCGCGTCAGCGGAGCCGCCCCCCAAGCCAGCGCCAGCCGGAATGTGCTTCGTCACCCGGACGTGCGCCTCGCGTCCGCACAGCGTCAACGCCCTGGTGACGAGATTGTCGCTCGTCGATAGGAGGTCGTCACTCCATGCCGGACCGCCGAACTCCACACCGGTGCCTTGGGTGATCTCGAGTTCGTCGCCAAAGTCGAGCGTGACCATTTCGGCGTCGATCAGGTGATAGCCGTCGTCTCGCAACCCAGTCATGCGCAGAGAGACCGTGAGCTTGGCGGGAGCGATGACCGTGACCACAGAGGCAGACTACGGTGCCCGTCATGGGACTCGGAACACGACCGTTCGAACATGGCCTTCTCGACCTTGGCGACCACAACTACGCATGGCTCCAACCCGACGGCGGATGGGGCTGGTCAAACGCAGGCCTGATCGTCGATGGCAACGATGCACTGCTCATCGACACGCTCTTCGATCTACCCCTTACCCAACAGATGCTCGACGGGTTTCGCGCTGCGTTACCTGGCGTCTCAATCTCCACGCTGGTGAACACACACGCTAACGGCGACCATTGCAACGGCAATGAACTCGTCACCGATGCCGAGGTCATCACCTCGGTTGCGGCTGCCGAGGAGATGGCCCACGAGAACCCCGAGATGATGCTCGACTTACTCGAAGCCGCTCCTGGCCTCGGGGTCATGGGCGAGTTCTTCACCAGCTGTTTTGGCATGTTTGATTTCTCCGGCATAAACCGACCCGATCCAAGCACCACCTTCACCGGTACGACCTCTCGAACTGTGGGCGACACTGTGGTCGAGCTTGTTGAGGTGGGCCCTGCTCACACCGGTGGCGATGTGCTCGTTCGTGTCGCCGACCGCTCCACCGTCTATACCGGAGACATCCTTTTCGTGGAAGGGCACCCAATCCTCTGGGCTGGAACGATCCCGAATCTGCTTGCAGCCCTCGATCAGATCGTGGCATGGGCCCCGGAAACCATCGTCCCTGGTCACGGCCCGGTAACGGATCTTGCTGGCGTGGCCGAGATCCGCGCCTACTACGAGTACTGCCATGCAGAAGCCCACATCCGCTTCGACGCAGGTATGGACGTAGCCACTGCAGCCGCCAACATCCAGCTCGACCGTTGGGCGAACTGGGGCGACCCCGAGCGAATCATTACCGTGATGGACGCCTGTTTCCGCGAGTTCCGAGGCGGTGCCTCCCCCTCCCCGATCACCGACCTGTTCGCTCAAATGGCCGACCGCTGGAAGGCCACTCGAAACTAGGTACCGCAGGGCCTGTCTCCAGCGCTACTTCAGAGCGCGGGCCAATCGATCCCATGCTGCGAGGTCAAGGGTTTCTGGACGAGCCCGAGGATCGACCCCAGCCTGTTGGAACTGCTGGGGCGTGACCAGAGCATCGAGCGAGCGGCGCAGCATCTTACGCCGCTGCCCGTAGGCGGCTCGAACGAGTGGCTCGATCTCGTCTCGTGGCGACTCGACCGGGGGCTCAGCATGACGGTCAATCCTGACGAGGGCTGAGTCGACACGGGGCCGGGGGTGAAAGACGGTTGGCGGTACCCGTCCGGCGACACTGACGGTGCCGTGGTAAGCGGCCAGAATCGACGGAATCCCGATGGCTGAATCGCCAGCGTGCGCAGCGAGCCGTTCACCAACCTCTAGCTGCACCATCACCAGCATGGACGTCATCCGGGGGACGTCACGGAGTAGATCGAGGACGAGCGGCGTTGCGATGTTGTACGGCAGATTGGCAACAAGCTGCCACGAGTCGTGATCGGCGAGCTCAACGTCCCAGTCGATCTCACGAGCGTCGCCTTCGATGATTCGCACAGGCATGCCCTCGACAACCTCTCGAAGGATCGGAACGAGGTTCTTGTCGGCCTCAACTGCGGTGACACGTGCACCAGTCTCAACGAGCGCGATCGTCAGCGATCCAAGACCTGGACCGATCTCAACAATGTTGGAGCCTGGACCCGCGCCGCTCAGGGCGGCAATCCGCCGAACCGTGTTGGGGTCAACCACGAAGTTCTGCCCAAGGGCGCGCCGGGCTTCAAGACCATGACGGTCCAGCAGAGCGCGAATGTCAGCGGGCGTGTGAGTCACGCCCCCGACGGTATAAGTCGAATCGCTATTGCAGGTGCACGCCACACCACGGCCATGGCGATGGTCCGCTCATGTCGTAGAGCGCCAACGCTTGTGCGTCCTGGTCAGCGGCAGCTGCGGCGGCCGGATCCACGCCAACGAGCGACGGGTTGACGACACCGGCAACCCAGTCCCAGGTGGCCCGGCTGAACTGATACGCACCGCGATAGTTGCCCGTGGGGCTCAGCGCGTCATAGCGGCCCCCAGACTCACAATGCCGCAGCGCCGCCCACTGTTCTGCAGTTGGCCCACCAGCAGGAACAAGCGTCGTGGTGGGTGCGGCGACTGCTGGGGGCACAGTCGTTGGTGGCACAGTCGTTGGTGGCACAGTCGTTGGTGGCACGGTCGTTGGTGGCACGGTCGTTGCGATACGAGCCCGTTCTGCGGCCCGTGTCACCGCGAGAGCGGCAAGGCGCTGCTCTTCCTCGCGTTCGGCCTGCTGGCCTTCACGGGCCAAATCTTCCGCCCGATCGAGGGCCTCAGCTCGGTGATTGGAGTAGGCGAAGGCATAGCTGGCGGCCCGCTCCGAGAGCTCAGCCACGTCGAGACGGCCCTCGAGCGCGCTGGACGACGCCGCACTCACCGCTGATGGAAGTAGTGCGGTGACCGAGACAACGACGGCAGACGCGAGGAGACGCGTGACACTTCGCCCAAGCATATGACCGATCATGAGTTACAACTTTACGACGGTCGTAATGCAAATGCAATCTAACTCAGCAGCCGTCGACACCTACCACAGTGGTTAACCGCGCTCTCGACCAGTCGTCCCAGGCGGCGAACCTTTGTCGTCGGGCCTAGCTGAGCCACGCCAAGGGCCTGCTTGCTTGACATGGGTTCGTGCTTCCTTAGTCAGTGCTTCGATCTGATCGATACCAGTGCGGTCAGTTTCGCCAACCACCACTGACAGATACGCGGCCGCTTCGAACGGTAACGGGATCCAAAAATTGACGAGCCGCCACGACACCACGCCGAGGAGAGCGACACCCGGTGGTATGCCGAAACCAACGAGCGAAGCGACCAGTGTGACCTCCATAACTCCGAGGCCTCCAGGGGTGATCGGAACCGTCACGATGATATTCGCAAGTGCAAACGCGATGATCAGGCCATCAACGCGGCCCCAATGTCCGTAGGCACCGAGGAAGACCCACAGCGCTGCGACGCCAAGCAACCAATACGCCACAAACCACGTCGCCTGACGCACGGGTTCGCGACCGTCTCCGGTGAGCTGAGCGAGCTGAGATGCGAGCCTGCGAAGAGCTCCATCAATGAAGTCAGGGCTCACGATCCGAACGAACATGGCGAGACGACGCGCCGAACTGACGACTCGTTCCTCGCTTCTTGTGATGCCGACAACCAGCCCAACGAGGACCAGCACGATGATGAGCTCAATAACGACAGTGACCAGGTACGCGACATTGATGCCCGACACAGGCAACGAAACGGGCAAGGTGAGAAACAGTAAAACGATCAGCACCACGGCCAACTCGACGCTCTGAGTGCCCACAGAAAGCCCAGCCTCTGGACTCAGCACACCAACACGGCGCAGAAGTCGATAGGAGATCACGCCTCCCACGGCAGCACCACCCGACTCACCGCTCTTGCGGCCATGACAACCCGCTGAACTGTCCAAAGCGATGGCCTGACCGGGCGCGGAAGCAGCGTCCGGATCAAATGTGCCACACAAACGAGGGACGCCAGTTCGGCTCCACTTCCAATGAGGAGCAAACTGCCATCAAGGTCACCGATCAGCATCGACGAACCCAACGAACCGGTCACAGGAGTAGACACTCAGTGCTGTGGCGTGCTGGCGTTTACCGACGTGAGATCAACGCCGCTCCCACCAACACAAAGACAAGTCCAATGATCTGCACCGCTTCGATCGATTCACCGCGGACCATCACTCCAAGCACAATCGCCACCACAGGTACGAAATAGGCGACGACTGAGCCCCGCTGTGGGCCAACTCGACCAACCAACGTGGCGGAGAGAACTCTCGAAAATCCGGTGCCAACGATGCCGAGAAAGACAACGGCCAAAACTGGCCCGAGATCGAACTCCGACGATCGGAGTCCGGTGAGGCCAAACGGGGTAAGCACCAAAGCGGCCAGGGCCTGCGCCTGAGCGACGACGACCAACCCGCCGTAACGCTGCTGAAGCGGCACCACGACGTTATTTACCGTTGCGTAGCCAAGCACTGCGAGGAGCACGAGACCGACCTCGACCACGGGTGCGTTCGCACCGAGAACGTCCGGCGCGGCCATTGCCACGACTCCGACAAAGCCAGCAACAAGTCCTACGACCTGTCCTCGAGTCACCGCTCGGTTCCCGAGCCAAAACGCCAGCACAAGGGTGGCCACCGGCGTCGCCGAGGTGATCATCCCGGCAACTGCGGAATCGAGTTCCTGCTCTGCTACGGAAAAGAGAAGTGCCGGCGCAGCGTTCCCCGCGATGGCAATTATCGCTACGCCTTTCCAGTCGGCTCGATCGATTCGGCGACGCGAGCGAGGAATCAGTAGCAGCGCGACTGCACCGAGAACTACCCGAAGCCAGGCGACAACACCCGGCGCAAGCGCGTCAAGCCCGATCGCAATCCACATGAACGCGGATCCCCAGATCAGTGCCAGTGCACCGATGATCGCCCAATCGGTGGCTGCAAACGAGCCATCACGCGACCCGATTCCTGTTGAGCTCATAGGTTCAACCCAGGTCGTAGAAGGCTGCGCCTGTTGCCCAGGTAGCAGCTTCGACGTCTACTACCGAGATGTCCTTGACCTCCGCGATCTTCGCCCCAATCAACGGCACCAGAGCCGGCCGATTGGGCGTACCGCGATGAGGGACCGGGGTGAGATACGGGGAGTCGGTCTCGACCAGAAGCTGATCCAACGGACACTCAAGCGCGGCAACGCGCAGGTCCTTTGCGCTGGGAAAGGTCACGATGCCGGAGAAGGAGAGCAGGGCCCCACGCGTTCGTGCCTCAACGCCCTCATCGGGTCCACCGGTGAAGCAGTGGAAGACCGTGCGACGAGGGGTGCCTTCTCTGTCGAGAATCTCGAACGTCTCATCCCATGCTTCACGCGAATGGATCACGAGTGGCATGTCGTGGTGATTCGCCATCTGGATCTGGGCGGCAAAGACATCACGCTGCACATCCCGCGGTGAGTGGTCGTAGTGGTAGTCGAGGCCGGCTTCTCCGACGGCAACGACCTCCGGTTCAGCAAGGAGATCTTCGATACCGTCAATCCCACCGGAAGCATCATGTGGATGCACGCCAGCGGTGG
>JABIQM010000024.1 GCA_018699415.1 Acidimicrobiaceae bacterium | reverse complement strand
TGTCATGGTGACCAGCGGCCCGGCCGCCACCAACGTCGTTACCCCCCTTCTCGATGCCTACATGGACTCGGTTCCCATGGTGTGCATTACCGGTCAGGTGCCGTATGGATCGATCGGCACGGATGCCTTTCAGGAAGCCGACACCACCGGCATCACCATGGCGGCCACGAAGCACAACTTCTTGGTGTCTGAGGCGCAGGACATTCCGCGCATCATCCATGAGGCGTTCCACATCGCCACCACAGGACGTCCTGGCCCGGTGCTCGTCGACATCCCCAAGGACATTGTTGACCCGACCAACCCCCGTTCAGCCATCGACTGGTACGAGGCCACCGATGCCGACATGGATCTTCCCGGTTACCACCCGGTCAGTGAGGGTGACCCAGCCTTAATTCGCGAAGCCGTTGAACTGATCCGTGATGCCGAGCGTCCGGTTCTCTACGTCGGCGGCGGCATCCTCAAGGCTCGCGCCGCCGAAGCCCTACGTGCCTTTGCCGAGATGACTCAGATTCCTGTGGTCACCACGCTGATGGCTAGGGGTGCGTTCCCCGACCGCCACGAACTGTGCCTCGGCATGCCGGGCATGCACGGTAACTACACCGCGGTCACGGCGATGCAGGAGTCTGACCTTCTGGTCTCTCTCGGCGCCCGCTTCGATGACCGTGTCACCGGCAAGCTGGATGGCTTTGCGCCGACGGCCAAGATTGTGCACGTCGACATCGATCCTGCCGAATTGGGCAAGGTCCGCCAGTACAACGTGGGCATCCAGGGTGATTGTCGTGTGGTGATCGAGGGAATGCTTGAAGCCATGAGCGAGCTCGGCGGTGCCGGGGTGCAGACCGACCGCACCGCATGGCGTTCGACGGTGTCAGGGTGGCAAGAGAAGTTCCCGATGACGTATGAACAGTCGGAGCCCGGTGACAAGCTCAAGCCCCAGTTCTGTATCGAGCAACTGCGTGACCTCAACCCCGCCGACACCATCGTGTGCTCTGGCGTGGGTCAGCACCAGATGTACGCCAGCCAATACTGGAAGTTCGATCACCCTTACACCTGGATCAACTCCGGTGGTCTGGGCACGATGGGCTTCTCTATCCCCGCCGCTATTGGCGCCAAGGCGGGGATGCCCGATAGTCGAGTCTGGGCCATCGACGGCGACGGTTGCTTCCAGATGACGGCTCAAGAGCTTGTCACCGCCACGGTCGAGGACATCCCGATCAAGGTCGCCCTGCTCAACAACTCTTACCTCGGCATGGTTCGTCAGTGGCAGGAGATGTTTTACGACGAGCGCTTCAGCGAGGTGCATTTGTCGGATCGTGTTCCGGACTTCGTGAAGTGGTCGGAGGCGATGGGTTGTGAGGCCATCAGAGTCGAGTCTCCCGAAGAGGTCGCTCCCGCGATCGAGAGAGCCAATGAGATTAATGATCGATCGGTTGTCGTCGAGTTCGTCACCGATGCCCGTGAGAACGTTTTCCCCATGGTTGCGGCCGGCAAAACCAACTCCGAAGTTCTCGTCCACCCGAGCCAGCAGGACTTGCTGTCATGAATGCCCCGAGCCCCAACCAGCAGTGGCACACGATCGTCACCACGGTCGAGAACAAGCCGGGCGTGCTCGCCCGCGTCGCCAGCCTGTTCTCCCGTCGCAACTACAACATCCACTCGTTGGCCGTTGCGCCGACTGATGACGAGCGCTTCAGCCGCATCACATTCACCGTCGATGTCGAGGGCACACCGCTCGATCAGGTGGTGAAGCAACTCAACAAGCTGATCAATGTGGTGGCTATCCAAGAGCTCAACCCGGCCGATTCGGTCGAGCGTGAGTTGATGCTGATTACGGTCAACATCGGCACGCGGCACAAGGACCTCATGGAAATCGTCGACGATTATCGTGCGCATGTGTTGAGTGAGGGCAATGATCGCATCATGCTGTCGTGGTCTGCTCGCCCGGCCCGCCTCGACGAACTCGAAGAACGCCTGCGACCCTTCGGAATCGTGGAACTTCAGCGCACCGGTCGCGTAGCACTCCCATCGCTGGACAACTGATCCGTGCCGGGAGGTTCATATTGCCAGCTATAGGCGGGGTGTCTCGGCGAGCCGATGTGAAATCTCCGAGCCAACGATCCGGGGTGAAGGTTCAGCTTGGACGGGGACTCGTTGGAAGACGGCACCCATATGCGCCCTTCGACCCAGACATCGATCATCTCTCCTAGGTCGTTGGCGAGGATGAGATACTTGTCTGTCGACTGGCCGTCGGCATCGCCGCTGCCAACGACTCTGTAGCAGTCGGCTATCCCGAAGGCGTTGGGACCATCCGTGGGGTCAGCGCGATAACCGGATCAAACAGCCACAGGCAACGTGACTGGTCGCAGGTA
>JABIQM010000085.1 GCA_018699415.1 Acidimicrobiaceae bacterium | reverse complement strand
AGCGGTGGCTAGAAGACCATCTCGAGAACAGTCACTAGACTCGGCTTATGTCCGAGTACGAGTCACCCGAATGGCACCCTGCATTCGAAGAGTACTGCGAGACGATTTACGAGCTTGGCGAGGACGACGTCAGCGTCATTCAGGCACGAATCGCCGAACGAATCGACGTGAGCCGACCCGCAGTGTCAGAGATGATGACGCGGATGGAGGTCGAGGGACTCATCACCCGTAGCCGTCGCGAAATCCTGCTCACCGAGACGGGCCAGAAACTCGCTGAGACAGTTGTTCGCCGCCATCGGCTGGCTGAGTGCTTCCTCACTGACATCCTTGGGCTGTCCTGGGCTGATGCCCACCAGGAGGCCGGCAAGTGGGAGCACGTGATCTCCCCTCTCGTCGAGAAGGCCATGATGTCCCGCCTCGACGACCCCACTACGTGTCCTCACGGCAACCCCATCCCGGGCACCGCATATGTGGCGCCAGCCCTGGTGACGCTGGACACAATCATCGTTGGCGACGAGTTCGTCGTGCAACGCATCCCGGAAGAACTCGAGTTCACCGAAGGCATGCTCGACTTTCTGGAGCACGCGTCAATTGTCCCGGGCTCACGCGGCAAGGTGCTCGCCTCGTCTCCTGATGGAACCACCACGCTCGACATCGGTGAAGCGCCTGTGGGTGTTGGCGGATTTGCGGCCGCTCGGATTTTGGTCGTCGCCGCCTGACCCTGTGCGCCTCAGGCGAGGGCTGTTTCCCGCTTGAGTCAGTAGTGCTCGATGCGGCGGATCACAACGGCCCATGTGAGCACGGCGCTGAGCGCCACCAGCATCAAGCTCGCGAGCGCGCCCTGCGCGAGGGCGCCGCGATCGCCGGCCCCCCAAATCTCGGTGGCCAACGTGTCAAAGCCAATCGGCGCCAGGAGCAGCGTTGCGGGCAACTCCTTCATGGTGGAGAGCATGACGAGCCCGGCACCGGCGAGAAGTCCGGGCCTCATCAACGGGACCTCAACGCTGAAGAACCGACGGGCGCGGCCCGCGCCGAGGGTTGCGGCTGCATCACCCAGCCGCCGGGGCACCGCATCGACCGCCACTTGCGCTGCACGGGTTGCCTGGGCACCGAAGTGCAGGACATAGGCGATGATCAGCAACGGCAGGGTCTGGTACCAGCGACTGATGAGTGGCGCATCAATTGCCCAGAACACGAGCGACAAAGCAATGACAACCCCCGGCAGGGCGAAGCCGGCGACGACCATAGAGTTGGCCACCCCGGCGACACGACTCCGATAGCGCGAGATGGTCCACGCCAGCGGAAGCACGATCACGATGGCGATCGCCGCCGTGATCAGACCGGCCTCGGCAGACCGCAGTGTCGGGCCAACGAGTTCACCCATGTCGGTGGCAAGACCGACGCTGGCGGCGTCGGCCGTCATCCCCCGCCACGCCCAAAACCCCAGCACCGCGACCGGCCCGACCAGGGCATTTCCGAGGAAACCAGCCACCACAGCAACCGCGGGCCAGCGCCAGCGACCGAGTGGCACCACGAGCGACTCCCGGGAACGAACAACTTCAATCCGGCGGCGACGACGATCGAGTGACCGTTCGGCGATCACAACGATGAGCGCAACCGCACCGAGAACCAGTGACAGCCCCATCGCCCGAGGTTGGTCAAAGAGCTTGTCGGCGAAGATCTGCTCAGTCAGCGTGTCGTAGCCGAGAAGGGCCACTGCCCCGAAGTCACTGATGGCATAGAGAAAGACGAGAAGGGTGCCGGCCCATATCGCGCTCGATGCCTGGGGAAGCACCACCGTGCGGAACACGGCCACTGGGCTTCGCCCGAGGAGTCGCGCCGACTCCTCAAGGCTCGGAGGCAGCGATGCCATCCGAGCTGCTACCGGCAAATAGACGTAGGGGTAGGTAAACAACGTCAGCACCAACCATGCTCCGCGAAAACCGCGCATGTCAGGCAGGGTTTCGATACCGAACGGCGCCAACAACTCCTCCATCAACCCACCGCTGGCAAAGCCAGCCAGGAGTGCAGTGGCACCGACGAAGCTGGGGAAAACCAGTGGTAGCGGGGCCAACAACCGCCAGACCCGTCGACCGGGGATATCGCTACGAACCGTGAGCCAGGCCAGTGCGGTGCCGATCGCTGCGGCGCTGGCTGCCACCGCAACCCCGAGGCGAAGTGACTGGCTCAGCGGGTGGAGCGTGTCCTCATCAAAGACAACCGATCCGAGGTCGGTGCCGAGGTCGATGTTACGCCAGACCACATACGCGAAGGGGCCTAGGAAGATGAGTCCGATCGCCACCGCCACGGCTGTGAGACCGAACGGAGCGCGGACCGAACTACTGCTCGATGCCACTTTCACGGATGAGTTCAATCGTGCCGGTGAGCCCATCACCGAGCAGGTCGTAGTCGATGGTGTCGGCGGCGTAACCGCTGAGCGCAGGAAGGCCGTCCGGTGCCGCGACTCCGTCGAGCAAGGGGTATTCCTGGGTTTGGGTCGAGAAGGTGCTCTGGGCGTCGATACTGAGGAGGTAGCGAAGCAGATCCTCGCCCTGAGAAGAAGCGTCCGACGATGCGAGCACCGCTCCACCGGTGACGATCACAAGCGAGCCGACGTCGCCCGCCGGAAGAAAATGGTTGACGCTTGCCACCGACGGATCGGCTTCCAGCGCTCGAAGGTTGTAATAATGGTTGACGAGGCCCATCTCGACTTCACCGCGGCCAACGGCCTCGACGATGGCCGAGTTCTTCGGATAGTTGGGGGCACGGTTGGCGGCCAATCCTTCAAGCCAGGCAAGCGTTGCCTGATCGCCAAGCTCGCTACGCATTGCAGTAACGAAATCTTGGAAGGATCCGTTTGTCGGAGCCACCGCAACGCGACCTGCATAGGCCGCTCCAGCGAGTTCGAGCACCGAGGTCGGAAGATCTCCAGGGTCAACGAGTTCGGCGTTGTAGACGACGACTCGGACTCGGCCGCTCAGCCCGACCCACCTGCCGTCACTCGCAGCGAAACCAGCATCGACGAGGCCGAGTAGGTCATCGGGAAGGGTTGCCAAGCGATCCTCCCCGGCCAGCAGGCCGAGCGCACCCGGGCTTTGAGAAATGAATACATCAGCTGGCGAGTTGTCGCCTTCGGTCTGAATCAGCAGGGCAAGCTCGGCGGAGTCCGCGTAGCGGGCTTCGACCGTGATGCCAGAGGACTCTGTGAACGCATCGATCAGCGGTTGGACCAGTTCTTTATCGCGTCCGGAATACAAGACGATTGAGTGTGAGCCCTCGGACCAGTCTGCATCGGCGTCGCTGCCACAGGCTGCGACGATGAGTGCCAGCACGACAAGGAGGGCAGTACGAACGCGGTATCGTGATTCATGAGTCATGGTTGCATCATACAAGTTGTAAGGAGCCCTTAACATATGACTTTTGTCACGTTGTCGGCCGGACGTAGGCAACGCTCGCCGCTCCGGAATGTCGAACGCTCACCGAGTCGCCCAACGCGAAGCGCGGAGCACCGGTCGTACGACTACGTACCTCGTCACCTGACGCAAAGCGAACGGTGGTGACAGCATCGTGGCCGTAGTACTCGATGGCGACAACCTCACCGTCCCCGCCAGCCTCGACGACAATCTCTTCAGGGCGAATGAGGACATCCACGTCACCAACCGCGTCATCTTGCAGCGGCACGCGACCAATAAACGTCGAAGCGCAGTCGCCGCGCCCCTCACCGCTCAGCACGTCGGCATCTCCGACAAAGCGAGCAAGCCAAGGGTCGACGGGATGGGCGTAGAGCTGGGCCGGAGATGCCTGTTGAACAACCCTTCCCTCGCGCATGACCGCCACTTCATCACCGAGCACGAACGCTTCGTCCTGGTCATGGGTGACAAACACGGCGGTGATTTCGAGCTGACGCAGCAGACGGGCAACGTCGGAACGGACGTCGGAGCGAAGGTTGGTATCAAGACTTGAAAACGGTTCGTCAAGCAGCAGAACAGACGGCTTGGGAGCCAAGGCACGAGCAAGCGCCACACGCTGCTGCTGGCCTCCCGATAGAGAGCCAGGCATACGGTCGGCGAGATCACCAATGCCGACCATCTCGAGCAGGTCGCCCACATGAGTCCTGGCGCGGGCCTGACGTCGACTTCCGAACGAAAATCGACCCCGCTGATCGATCGGGAATCCATATGCCACGTTCGCAGCGACAGAGAGGTGTGGGAACAGGGCCCAGTCCTGAAAAACGAGACCAACACTGCGACTCTCCGGTGGTACATGAACCGAACGATCGGCGACAACTCGATCGCCAATTCGGATCTCGCCATCGTCGATTCGCTGGAGGCCTGCAAGCGAACGCAACAGGGTGGTCTTGCCGCAGCCGCTGGGGCCAAGGACAGCCACCTGAGAGCCGGGCGAGGCAGTAAAGTTCGCGGCGCGTAGAACCGGACCACCATCAAGCGATACAGAAACCGACTCTACGGAGATGCCCGCGGCACCGAGCGCCATGTGAGGCATGCTTTACATAGTATCGCTTTGGCTCAGCGGCCAACCAATTCAGGCGATGACGTCACCACATACTCGGTTCCCGGCTTGAGCTTGCCACCTCCGAGTTCACCGCACGTGATCGAGGGGACACGGCGTCCGAGAGCGATCCCAACCGTCCAGTGTCGCTCGCCTGCAGAAACCGTGCAGCGCCAGCCGTCACCATCTACGTCAACGATGACGGAACGATCAAGTGAGTCAAAGGCCCAGTCATCGACCAAGGCAAAGACCGCAGCTTCAGCAACCTGGCCGGGCCCATTCGCCCCCGTCCAACCTCGACAACGACCAGCCACCGCAGCCGGCGAACCGGACCGATCCAGGATGGCCGCCATCTCGTCAAGCTCGAACATTCCCCACATTCGGCCATCAGGAAGAGAGATGCCCGTTGGCGCAAAACGGTGACCGCCCGTGTGAGAGACCCGGCGAACCGAAACGTCAGGACGCGCTGCACTGATTTCAGCGGCCATCGCGGTGCCCCGAGATCCGCAACACACATCGTGCGAACCCTGGGCGCAAATCAACAGCTCAGCGCGCGGCGCTGGCACATCAACGACAGTTTGTGGCGACGCATCCAGGCCGTCGAGCAACAAGACCGAAAGGAGATCAGCGACCAAGGCAGGGGCGCAACGATGTTCGATGCGCTCAAGAAGACCAGTGCCAGAGACTCGACGGTGCACAACGATCGCAGCGAAGTTACTTGCGCCATCATTGCTGGCCTCGTCGCCGACCGCAGCCAGCACCCGAACGCGGCGACCGGCTTCAGCCGCCGCCATGACCAACTCGGGGACTGCGGTGAACCCGTCGGCCGCCCAAACTGGTTTTGGCCACGGCCGCACAACATCGACCACGATGATCTCGTCGACAAAGAACGCCGACCCGCCCGGGTGCAGCCCGATTACCTCTGCATGAACCGCGCAACGCAACGAAGTATCGGCGGCAGGGAGAAGAGAGGTGTCAAACACGGCTATTCATTCAGCATGTCGGGTAACGGCTCGGAATGCACGACTGCAACCCGCTTCGTTGCGCGAGTGAGCGCCACGTAGAGCGAGCGAACGCCCTGACGTTCCTCACGAATTATCCGGGCCGGCTCAACGACAACCGCAGCGTCAACCTCCAGGCCCTTGACGAGTCGCACAGGCACCAGTGTGATCTGCTGGTCGAGACCGTGGCGGTTGGCGCCGCCGAATGGCAGCGCGTGGTCCTCGAAGACTTCACGCACCGCTGACTCCAAAGACTCCGGCACGATCACAGCCACATTGCCCTCTGCCACGGCCTCGAGCTCGGCACGCACCACGTCAACGAGATCGGCTCCCGCCGCGGATGCCATCTCGATCAGACGGGGCGGCTCTCCATCATCTCGCACAGGTTGGGGCGGCCGCAAGCCTGGGGCGGCGTGAGGAAGAACCTGGTTGGCGAGCGTCATCGCGGGACCGGGGATGCGATAGCCGATCGTGAGTTCACGACGCTGAACCTCGCGTTTGTCAGGGAGTTGGGCCAGCACGCTCTCCCACCCATGGTTGGCCCACGCCCCGGTGGCCTGAGCAATATCGCCGACGATGGTCATCGAACCATTGAGCGATCGACGAGAAATCATTCGCAGCTCCATCGGCGAGAGATCCTGCGCCTCGTCGATACAAACATGGCCGTACGTACGAACCGCATCGGTGGTCCGCTTGCCGGGGCGAAAGCCGAGCAGAGCCCGCGCTTCATCGAGTAGCGGCACGTCGTGGAAACGCCAGACCATCTCATCGGCGTGACGCGCACGCGGCCTGTGTAGCCGAAGGATCTCCTCATCACTAAAGATCCCACCCGCCTTGTTTCGGTTGGCAGACCGCAGCAAGGCTCGCGAGCCATAAAGATCGTGGAGCAGGTGGGCGGGCGTAAGCACTGGCCACATCCACTCAAGAAGTTCTCGAATGGGGAGCTGATGTCGAAGCCGTTCGCGAACTGCGCCTGCGTCTACCGGCTTGCGTGCGCTGGCCGCAAGCTTTTCGAAGACGAGCGACTGGACAACTTTGCGACCCGAGTTGTGACCACGGGATCGGCGACGGGCCTCGCCGATGATCCACCGACTTTCATCAGCCGTGAGGCGAAGTCGCTGCAGACCAAAACCAATATGGAAGTCTTCGCGAAGCGGACGCTGTCGATCCGACACAGCCCGCGCCAAGACCTTCATCATCCGGAGGTCGCCTTTGACCGCCGCGGACGGTTCGTCGTCGAGTTTGTCGACGCGCACTCGCGGGCGAAGGAGGTCGCCGAGCACCGCAATCTCAACACCGGCCTCGCCCAGGGACGGAAGAACTTGCTCGATGTATGCAAGAAAAAGTCGGTTCGGACCGACCACCAAGACGCCCTGGCCTTCAAGCGGAAACCGATAGGTGTAGAGCAGGTAGGCGGCGCGGTGCAGCGCCACCACAGTTTTCCCAGTGCCGGGGCCACCCTGCACAAGCAGCACGCCCGGCATCGGGGCCCGGATGATCTCGTCTTGCTCACCTTGGATCGTGGCAACAATGTCGCCGAGGCGGCCGGTACGGGAGGCCTCAATGGCGGCGATGAGCGCGCCCTGGCCTCGAACCTGCAGGCTCGGCGCGGTGTGAGCCAGCTCGCCAAAGAGCTCATCGTCGATTCCGAGCAGCGTGCGGCCACGCGTGGCGAAGTGGCGCCGACGCTCGATATCCATCGGTTCGCGGCCCGTGGCTCGATAGAACGGCTCAGCCACCGGCGCCCGCCAGTCGACCACTACTGGGTCCTGCTCGCTATCCCAGACCCCGAGTCGGCCGATGTAGAAGCGCTCTCCAGTACCCGTTGGATCAATGCGACCAAAAACCAATGACCGATCACCAAGATTGAGTTGGCTAAGACGAACAAGAACACTTTCCACGATCGATTCGCGCTCATGACGCGCCTGCGTTGTACCGCCGACTGACGGTGCGTAGTTGGATGTCAGCCGGGTGGCGCGCTGGCGCGACTCGTCCAAGCACGCATAGGCGAGATCGAGATACGCCTGTTCGGCGTCAAGCTCAGGATGGCGATCAGACACTCGGTCGAACTCCCGGGAGGGGGGGAACATTTCATGATATCGGCCGGTCCCGGCCACCCCGACCCCGATTCAGCGTCAGGTGAGTACCCTTCGCATCCATGTTCTCGGTAGGACTCGTATGCAGTGCAGGCGGTTGGCGGGGCGACCCGTGGCACAGCGGTGTCATCAATCAATTCCATACCGCGACGGGATGGGATGCCCGTACCGCCGATCTGCTGGTCGGCACCTCAGCGGGCAGCTTCACTATCACCGCGCTTCGCGCCGGAATCGACCCAGTCGATCTGGCGGCGCGCCACGAAGGCAACCCCATCTCGACCGACGGCCAGACAATTATCGACCGCATCGTCACCCCCTACGAGGAGCCAGCAGAGGCACGCGACTGGCGCCCTTCCTCCCCGTCGATGTCGGCACGGGCCATATGGCCGCCATGGAAGTCCGATCCTGTTCGCTTTGCCCTCGGCGGTATGCCTCGCGGCAACCTGAACGGGGACGCGATTTGCAAGCGCATCAACGAACTCCTACCCGATGGCTGGCCTGAAAAGCCCACATGGATTGTTGCTGTGCGAAGCAACGACGGCCGCCGAGTCGTCTTTGGGCGAGACGACGTGCGAGGCAACGTCGGCCAGGCCTGTCAGGCCTCCTCGGCCATTCCCGCCACCTATCAGCCGGTCAAGATCGGCGAGCGCGAGTACATCGATGGCGCCGTTCACTCCGCTACCAACGCAGATCTCGCAGCGATGGCTGGGTTTGACCTGGTGATCGTGTCGTCGGTGATGACGGCTACTGCCGAAAGCCGAAGCTGGCTGAGCGACCCGAAGCGCACCTGGTTTTCCCAGAAGCTCGACGAAGAGGTCGAGGCAATCCGTTCTCGCGGCACTGCGGTTGTTGTCGTTGAACCCGACCGCGAGACGTTGACCCAGTTCGGCACGATGGATAGCACTGCTCGCGGCTCGATGGTTACCCTTGGCCGCCAGGCCGCACAGCGAGTCTTGGCCGGACGTGACGGCGAAACCATCCGGTCCCTCATCGAGCGCGCCGCTCACTGAGCCAAACCCACCCGTCGTTCTGTGAGGCGGAAGGTCCCGCCTCGGGCCTAGCAACCCCCGGTTGTCCCTGGCCGGTCTGGTATTGACGGATCGACGACCTCGATGTGGACGTGAGGGTTTGACGGCTCGGCGGTGAACTCGTCGACTTGTGACTCGAACGGAAGCACACGAGCGCTCGTGCCAAGCAATGTGACACCGGCTTCAAGAAGATCACCGACCGCTACCTGCAAGCCTTCGAAGTGGAAGATCTTGACCTCCCATCCGGGATGGTCGACCGGATCGATCACGATGAAGTGATCGGAATGATCGCAATACAGTGTGTAGGTACCGGCTCGAACAACTGTGCCACTGACCGGCGAACGAATCTCGGCATCCGGCGCAACCACAATGTCAGCAGCGGTGCGAGATCCGGTGCCGCGTCCACGTGACTCCATGGTGATGTGGCGGAGAGCACCGTCAAGAATGGACATCTGGCGAGATCCGTCATGGCCGGACTCATGAAAGCCGATGTACTCCACGCGGTCCGCGGGAAGGAAGAGTTCAAGTCCGAGCGCCGTGGCGAATGCTTCATAGTTCTGCTCGGCGTACTCCAGCGGAACCGGCGCGCGCGCAGTAGTGGGTGGCACCGTAGCGGACGGCACGGTGGTGGAGGCTGTGCTCGTGGGCGATGTCGTGGAGGCTGTGCTCGTGGGCGATGTCGTGGAGGGCGATGTCGTGGAGGCCGATGTGCTCGTGGACGATGCGTTACTCGTCGATGCAATAGATGTTGTCGATGTGCTCGTGGATGAACCGCCGTCCACTATGGCGAGCTCAACGCCCGTCGTCCCACAGCTTGTCGCAAACAGCGCAGCAACAACGAGCGCGGGGATAAGGAGAGCCGGTCCGCGAGCCACATCTAAACGGTACTTGCCCGAGCGCAGCATCAGCAGGCAGCAGGGTTACCGTGAGGACGTGAACGGCCGATTCGACAACCATCCCTTCATTCAGGCATGCCGTGGTCTTCCCCACGATCGCGTACCGGTGTGGTTCATGCGTCAGGCCGGCCGCTCGCTGCCCGAGTACCGCGCTATTCGCGGTACCGGCACAATTCTGGATGCGATCGCCGACCCAGATCTGTCGACCGAGATCACGCTCCAGCCTGTCCGGCGCTACGGCGTCGACGCAGCGATCCTCTACTCCGACATCGTGGTGCCCGCTCATGCGGTGGGCTTCGGCCTCACTGTCACTCCCGGCGTCGGCCCTGAGGTCGAGAACCCATTCACCTCTGAGGCCGATCTCGAACGCCTACGTCCCCTCGATCCCGAGGCCGATACGCCCTACGTGCTCGAGACCGTGCGCCAACTCGTCGCCGAACTCGACGTGCCGCTCATCGGCTTTGCCGGGGCACCGTTTACTGTGGCGAGCTATCTCGTCGAAGGTCGCCCCTCGCGAGACCATGTCGCCACCAAGTCGCTGATGTTTTCCAACGAGCCACTGTGGCATGCGCTGTGCGACCGCCTTGCCGACATGGCCATCACATCACTGCGTTCACAGATCGACAATGGCGCTTCAGCGATTCAGCTATTCGATTCCTGGGCCGGGGCGCTCTCCCCTGCCCAGTACCGACGCTACGTGTACCCACATT
>JABIQM010000025.1 GCA_018699415.1 Acidimicrobiaceae bacterium | reverse complement strand
CGCCCGCCGTGAACCGTTCGATTGAATAGATCGCCTGGAGCGGACTGATCGCGCCGAACCCGGCCCCGGCGAGCACGGCAAAGGCCAGTGCTGCGGGCACCTCGCCCACCAGCAACAAGAGCACGCCGACCCCGCTCAGCACGTACGCGGCGAGCAGCAAGGGCCTCGGCCCCCAGCGATTCAGCGCCCCGGTCAGTCCGACCCGGCCGAGAACCTGACACAACCCCCGAAATCCGGCGAGTGTGCCGGCGACCCCGAGCGTCAGACCAGCGTGAGTCATGATCGGCACCTGGTACACCACTACGGTCGAAAGGGCGATACCACCGACGACGTATGCCGAGAACATCCGTCGAACCTCGGGTATCCGGAGGGCTTCGCGCAGCGCGTGGATTGGTCTTGGCGACGGGCCCCCACGGTCAGAGACTGCCCGGCATCGGAGCGATGATCCGATCAGTGCCCCGAACAGCGCGAGCAGGGCGAGCATCCGAGCACCAGTACGCCACCCACTGCTGTCGACAACAAACGCCGTGAGCGGGACGAGGATCGGGCTACAGAACGCTCCGATCAAGGTCAGTTTCGCGATGGCCTTCGCCGGCGCTTCAGGGTGGAGTCGTCCGGCGACCACCGTAGTGACGTGATAGAAGCCGGTGGCTCCCATGATGCCGCCACCAAGCGCGTAGAGTCCGGCGAACACGAAGACATCATCTGCCCATGTCGCTGCGAGCAGCGGACCGGCGCCCAGCACCGCCTGTACGACAAATGGTCCAATCGCTCCGAATCGGTCCAGTAGTCGACCGGCCACGAAAGCTCCCATGCCGGCGATGACCTGGGCGGAGGCGAATGTCGCGCCGAGTGTGCTCGTGGACCAACCGAGATCATCTTGGATCGGTCCGATCAGCACACCGAAGCCGTAGAACCATGACCCGTACGCGGTGATGGTGACCACCCCGAGAACCCATACCGTTAGGTCGGACGGGGGTCTGACCCCAGTGTCCCAACTCAGGAGGATTCGTGGCGGGGGCCCGCCGCCTCGTAGACCCAGAATGCGATCTGGCTCGTGTCCAGGATGCCGTCGACGTATGTTCGGTCGTCGCGGCGGGCGTTCAGCGCCGCTATCACCACGTCGGCAGAGTCGGCCTCGACCTCATAGATGGCCAAATGCTCGTTCGGTGATGCCTGACCAGTCGAGGAGCGAAGCCACAGACGCTGACCGGAACGACAGCCGTCGGTGGTCCGAATCACGTCATCCACGTGGATGTCCTCATACCAACGCTCGAAATCATCGCATCGACCCTCAGCCGGATTCATGTGGATGTGGATCTGATACAGCGGCATCGCGGCACGTTACTCGGTGGCCCGCTGAGCCTCCACTGTCTCCTTGGTCGGCACGATCACCGTCACAACCGTCAACCCCACCGCGACAGTGGCGAGAATCACGGGCCTGATCACCCAGCCTTCCACCAACCACACGCTGAGCCCCACAAAGAACAGGGTCATCGCAACCGCGAGGATTTTCGCACGCTTGGGGATCCCCAGACCGTCGCGGTAGTCCCGAACCATGGGACCGATCGTGGGCAGGTTCAACACCCATGCCTCGAGGCGGGGGCTCGACTTCGAAAAGGCCCACGCTGCGATGATGAAGAACACGGTCGTCGGGAGCCCCGGCACGATGATGCCGATGGTGCCGAGCGCGACCGAAATCAGACCGAAGACGGTCCAGGCGAAGCGAACCACCAGGCCCGGCTCTTTGGCGAGATGTAGTCAAGCTTTGGGCTAACACTGCCGAATGCTGTGGTGCCGAGAAACATCGACGATCGTCCAACAAGGTGGACCTCTTTCTAAGACGCCTTCCGAGACAGTAATTAAGCGCCAGTAGCAACGGTGCTACCCTCACTAGCTAAAGAAGCGCTTCGAAAGGAATGCCGTGACAGCTGACAAATCAAGCCCAAGCCCTTCTCCAGCCGATCAAATGCGGCTTAGTGCAACGATTCTCGCTCTAGCCATCTTCGTTCCTTCGATCTATCTCGGCTCCTCTCAGATCGGCCTCTACCAGGAGCCAAGTCTCATTGCTGCCGTGATGATCACCTCGGGGTTGGCCTGCAGTGCCGCTGCCGGATACGCATGGTGGCTCTCTTTCGCGAATGGTTACGAGGAAAATTCACTGGTCGCCGCAGGTTTGCTCAGTTCGTCTCTATTGGTGATGGCTCATGGTTTGCTCACTCCGAATGCGCTCTACGATATGAATTCTGGAGTCGCCGTCGCTGGCCAACTCAGCTCCCTCGCGTATCTGCCAGCGTTCGTATATCTTGTCGTGAGCCGGGGCCAGATCACACGTGGTCAGAATTGGCGATTCATCAGTTCGGCTAGTGTCGGACTCGGCCTGCTTGTCTCCATTTGGCTTCTGATCGCGCCAGACGCTCTCACGCCTATGAAGCCGAAAACAACGTCGACGCTCATCATTATCGTGATCGCAATCGTCGTCGGACTGCTGACTGCGGCGCACTTTGTGGATCTTGCCCAGAAGTTCAGGCAAGGGCGCTCGTTTGGAATCGGCGTGGGCTTAATCTTCACTGCTTCTGTCCCTGTGTTCTTCTATTTCGGTGGCCCATACACCGCTGCGTACTGGTGGACACATGGAATGTGTATTGCTGGTACAGGAATCGTGGCATGGATGATTTGGCGCCGAACTCGCGAGACCGAGATCATCGCCGACGTTTTTGCGTCGATGATCACCGAAAAGCCCATGCAGACACTTGAGGTGTACAACTCGCCAAGGATCATGCAGATGCTCCGGGCGCTCGATGATCCAAACGATCCCCGCGTAAAGCAGGCGCTTCAAAGCAGCCGATTGCTCGCTGAAGTCAGTCAAGAAAGAGGTCTCGACCGTAACGTTGTGCTGCCCACTCTCAAGACCATGATCGAGAGCCTTGAGTCCTCACCGACCTAGCCACCGCCAAGGTTCTCTGGCAAGTGACTCAAGGTTCAATCGCTGTGCCTTCTCAGAGGAGTACCTGTGATCATCAGCGTTGACCAGGCCAGACAGACCCAAGAGACCAATTTTGTTCTGAAGCAACAGTTCGTGCCAACGATGTACGACGATGACTGCGTAGCCAGCCAGTGCTGAGACATCGATTCTTCGACCGAGCGGCGAAGCGCACGGATGCATCGACGTTACACGCGAACGATGACCTCGGTCGACGTCAACTACTCGGTCTGATCGGTCAACAAACCGATTCTGAGGCGGTGTTGCACGATGTCCTGGCGCTCAATGCGGACGCCTACAGCTGCGGCAACGAGGACTTCAATGACTTTGCAAAGCTTCGCAAGCTTCTTACTACATACAGGCAGTTACTCGCACGGATCAACGTCCTTGGGGTCGCTATCTGCGGTGGGGGCTCCAACCGGTCGGTCGACATCCTCTACATGTCTGCGGACTTGGGGACGAGCGAAGCAGAGCTGAAGCAGCTTCTACGAGGCAAAGAAATGCTTCGCCACGACCCAACCACTAGTAAATCGACATTCACGCTCCAAGGGGAGCATCTGACAGCCAGCCTGCATCGCCTAGATGTAGCCGCCGACGTCATTGATCCAAGCATTGTCTTTCTCGGACTCACCGTTGGAACCGATACGCCACACGCTTACATCTCATTGGGCCAGCGTGCCGTGACCAGTTCGTTGTTGGACGGGTTTCATCGCTGGTCTGAATTTCTGGACGTCACGCGAAAACTTACGGCAACCGACGAAATGAGCAACATCTCGACCGCTCTGTTGGAGAGGCGAAACGACATTGATTTCTTCCTATTGGATCCCGCCCAGACAGCAGTCGAGCCCGCAGAGACCGCCAGGGCCGTGTCCCCCCTTCTCGACAAGTTCATGTCGGAACTCAAAACGGGGTGGGGTCTCAAGGAGGTATACGTTCACATTCTTGAGGAGGACCGCACAGTTGGGTCCTTGGTCGCGCTCGGAGAAAACGCCGACATGTTCGGCGGACTACTCACGGTCGCACCTCTAGGTCCAGCCAACGAGAAGACGTCGTGGGGTCTATCCGTTAGCCAGGCTGACTTGGACAAGTTCTCAAAAAGTGGGATTCATACCGCGTGCGAGCCAGAGACAGACTTCGCGATAAAAACATTTGACCTCCGCGACCACCCCAATTGGGGAGCGGTGACCTATGTCTGGAGCAGCGAGGGACAAGCGGTGGACGAACTCTTCCTTCGTCATTTCACAACCAAACTCGCAAGCCTGCTTGAGTGCAACCTGGCTACGACAGAACTTCAACGAGATTCACGAATCGACCGTTCAACCAATTACCCCAACGAGAATTCCATGCGCGGGGCTCTCAAATATATGCAGGAGAGGGATCGGACAGGATGTTTGGTGCTGTTCGAACTGCGCGACGCAAGCAGTTACTCCGAGAACTACCAACCAAAAATCATTGCAGAACTGAAGCGATCGGTTCTCGACGGACTTAGGGAGAAACTCAACTCACGCGAAGGTATCAACGGTTTGATCTCAAGGTCGATCTTGTACTTCATCATGGTCGAAGATGCGGATTCCGACACTCCCAGCGACTGGCCGGCGATTGTTGACGAGTTATTAGACGTCGTCTCTTCTCCGCAACAGGTGGAGCATTACCGCATCCATCCCTCGGCGGCCGCCGGTTATGTTCTGCTGGGTAGCGACTTCGACCCAACTCGATCCATTCAGGAGTGCTACTCGGCGCTCGCTGAAGCTTCACGCGTTGGCTCTGGCACCTCCCGTGAAGCATCCCGCGAGCGCCTCATCGACCGTCAGACTCGATTCGGTTACGAACGCGAAATCGAAGCGGCTGTGGCCGAGCAGCAGTTCGAACCGTTTTTCCAGCCTGAGGTCTTCTTGGCCACCGGCGAGATCATGTCATTCGAGGCCCTCGTCCGATGGATCCATCCAAGACTGGGTCTCGTGAGTCCCGACTTGTTCATTCGAGTGGCAGAAGACAAAGATTTGATAGTCCGCATCGACCTCCAGATGTTCGAAGCCGCCGCTCGTAGATTCGTCGAATGGGGATTCGGTCATTCCGGGCCGACACTCCGCGTGAATTTCTCTAGCACGACGTTGCATCATTCGGGATTAGCTCGGCGCGTGGTCGAGATGTGCTCCAAGGTTGGCCTACATCCCTCTCAACTTTGCATTGAAGTGACCGAGACATCAGTGATGCGAGACGAGAGCCTCTCGCTGGCATGCCTCAACGCCATCAGCTCTGAGGGAATCCGAATTTCGCTTGATGACTTCGGACAGGGCTCGAGTTCGCTGTCTCGTCTTCGGTCGCTTCCCATCACCGAAATCAAAATCGACCGATGCTTCGTCCAGCCCCTTCCAGGTGACCACGCCGACCGCGCTTTCCTCCGATCGATCGCGTCGATAGCCGAAGCCTTTGATCTTGAGATCACGGCGGAAGGGATCGAGACCGACGCGCAGCGCCAAACCCTGATCGAGTTGGGCTTCTCCAAGGGCCAGGGTTACCTCTTCGGTAGACCGCTGCCTGCTACCCGAATCCCACAGGTCCTTTCCGACTTGCGGACGAAACGCTGGTCCTGAGAAGGGCCAACGGTTGAAATGCAGCGCTGAGAATGCGTTAGCCGGACATACCCAGGACGAATCGTTGAAACGCAACGCAAAACAATGAAATCCCAGGCCGTGGCAGTGCGGAGCCGAGACCTGAGATTCCTGGAGCGGACGACCGGGTTCGAACCGGCGACCTCAACCTTGGCAAGACTCTGACAACCGTCCAGCCCGCATGCACACATGTGATTCCGTGCGACTCAGTCCGCCCAATCCGGCCCCGTCCGTGGAGTAGATGGGATGCGGGATGGGATGGCAGCGAGTCGATCCCACTGCCCGGTCGGGTGCACTCGAGCTCGTGGGGGTTTGACTCGGAGGGGCGGGTTTAACCCAAAGTACACGCGCGCCCTGGAGTGACACTCTGGTGGCTGACTAGCACGAACGGTCGCGTTCGGGTACAAGCAGGGTTGACAACCTGAGAACTGGCCGTACAATGGCCGTACATCATTGGAAGACTAGGAACGTGGCCACCGGAACAAAGCGGACCCGCAGCGAACGCATCGAAGTGCGCACGACCCCCGAGGATCGCTCCTTGATCGATCGGGCTGTCGCAGCAGCAGATACAGATCTCACAAGCTTCGTCATGAGCAACCTGACCGTGGCTGCGCGACGAGTGCTCGCTGACCGGACCGAATTCGCACTCAACACGAAAGATCGCGCTACCTGGGAAGCCGTCAACGATCGCCCGCCGCGTGATCTCACCGGACTGCGAGCCCTCATGGATCGGCCATCGCCGTTCGCTGACGAGTGACACCCCAGTATCTGCGGCCTCGGCTGCTCGAGGCCGGCGACGTTCTCGACAACTTCACTTGCAGCTCCGATGAACAAACGGCCTGGCTACACCGCCATGCCCGACAGGCCAACGCCAGTGGGACCGCCAAGGTCCTCGTAGTGACTGAAACAGACTCCCACGACGTGATTGCCTACTACGCATGGGCCATGGCCAGCATCACTGTCGGTGACGCCCCCGAGTGGCTCCGCAAAGGCGCCGGCCAATACCCCCAACCGGTCGCCCTCCTTGCGCGTCTCGGCGTCCACGTCGCCCACGAGCGGCGAGGACTCGGCGCAGCGTTGCTCACAGACGTCATTCTCCGAGTCTCCGAACTCGGAGTCGGAATCGGCTGCCGAGGCCTGCTCATCCACGCCGAAACCGACGCCGCCCGCGACTTCTATCTCCATCTCATCCCCGAGTTCGAGCAATCACCAACCGATCCGCTGCACCTGGTCCTCCTCATGAAAGACATCCACCAGACACTCCGCACATGAGGGCGTGGGGGCCGAATACTCGGTCGTGTGGGTTGACCAGGCGAAACGCAGGCGATGCTGATCGGCTGTGTCTCGCATTCTCTACCGCCTCATCGCTGCCCTGGCCCGGTTGGCAGTCCACTCCGGCCGCTCCAAGAACCTCGAGATCATCGCCTTGCGCCACCAACTGGCCGTCCTACGCCGCCAGATCGACTGGCCAGCACTCAACGACACCGACCGGACCCTGCTCGGCGCAATCGCGG
>JABIQM010000026.1 GCA_018699415.1 Acidimicrobiaceae bacterium | reverse complement strand
TGAGGCTTCAGGCGTCGACGTAGTGAGAGAGCCGATCGACGAGATGGTCGCCTGCGATCGCGTTCACGTCGAGATGGGTCACGATCCGTAGACGGCGTTCGCCGAATTTGCCCACCACCAGACCGTCTGCTCCTAACTCGGTGACCAACTGCGCCGCCGAGGGCGCGGCATCAGCGAGATCGAAGATGACGATGTTGGTTTCTACTGGTAGCACGCGCTCGACAAGCGTCATGTCCCCAATCCTTGCACCCAGGTCCGATGCGAGCGCGTGGTCCTCAGCCAACCGATCAACATGGTGATCCAACGCATAGATGCACATCGACGCAACGATCCCCGATTGCCGCATCGCGCCCCCAAGCCGCTGTTTGACCCTCCATGCCTTGGCGATGAACTCCTCTGAACCGGCAAGGACGGCACCCACCGGCGCACCAAGACCCTTTGTGAAATCGATCCACACCGAATCGAACCCCTTCGTATGCGTCGGGGCTGCGATCCCACTCTTCACCACCGCGTTCATGAGCCGGGCGCCGTCCATGTGGGCCTTGAGTCCTGCGGTCGTCGCCTCCGCGGCTACTGCCTGCAGCTTCTCAGGCGCCCAGACCGCGCCGCCACCCATGTTCGCGGTCTGTTCGACGCACACGAGCGCGCTTGTGGGCGCATGGCGTGAACTCGGCCGCACAGCGTCTCTCAACTGATCTGGCTCGAACCTGCCATGGTCCCCGTCGATCGCGCTGATCATGACTGAGCTGATCGCGGCTGGGCCTCCGGTCTCGAAGTTGATGATGTGGCTGGACCGTTCGCAGATGACTTCATCACCGGGATCAGTGTGCACGTTGATAGCGATCTCATTGCACATTGTCCCGGATGGCAGAAATACTGCTGCTTCCTTCCCTAGAAGGGAGGCGACACGCGAGCAGAGATCCGTGGTCGTCGGGTCCTCGTTCTGCTGCTCATCGCCAACGGCACAATCGAGCACGGCTCTGCGCATCTCGGCCGTCGGCTTGGTTTTTGTATCCGAATAGAAGTCGTAGATCACGTAATCTCTCCCGAAACGAATAGCCAGTGCGCCGGAAGGTTATGGCGATATCGCGTCAGACCGGATCCGGCAGTATGGGTCGTGGTTGGGCGCCAGGCGCAACCAGACCCGCTTGTATGAGTGGAGCTGATGGGAATCGAAGCCACGACCTCCGCGCTGTAGCGCGTGTCAGAACTATTCAGGTCTGCATCCATACGTCTAGCATCTGACTGATCGCAGGCAAGGGCATCTGCAGTCGTGTGTGTCCGTGGTTGTGCGCAGGGGTTGGCTCTCCAGTTGGCTCTCCTTTAGGAATCTGACCACGGCCGATATCGCAGCCTCGACTTATCGATCCCAGCGTGTGGACGCATGTTGATCGCTCGAACTGGTCGGGTCGCCGCCCGCACTGTCCCCAAGGAGTCCCACGGGGCTGAAACCTGCAAGCCCCCACGATCTGAGCGCCGAGGCTGGCTCGCAACGGCTGCTTCGTGTAGCCGTGCTGCCGATAGTCTGCGCTCTAGGCGCGGGTATTACGGGGAGCGAGGTGTTGCATGATGCCAGCCGAAGTCGTCACCGCGATTGGAGCGGTGGGTGCTGCGATTATTGCCGTGCTTGGGCTTGGCATGGTCGTACGGGAGATGCATCTCAACGGTGAACGGCGGCTGCCACAGCACCGGCGTCAATGGGATCGGTCCCGATCTCACCCGGACCCCTCAGCTCGATTATCTGCGTTGTGGGCTCGACAGCGATCTGGTGGCCTGGCGCGCCTGGTTGCTGGTTGGCCGGGTCGGCTGGCCACAGTAGACGGCCCGCACGATCCTGTCCTTCGCCTCCGACCTGAGTTCATTCGTGACGGTGCGCGACCTCGCAGTCGACGGACTGCCTGGGAGTAGCCATCATGCGGATCCTTTTGACGGGGGGAGCTGGTTTCATCGGTTCCGCTTGCCTCGTCGCCCTTTTGAAGCGCGGCGACGACGTTGCGGTCGTCGATGCCTTCGAGGACACGCTCTACGATCGCCACATCAAAGAGGCCAACCTCCGCTGGGCCCGCCAGCACGGCCACTTCGACTTCCACGAGGTGGACCTACGCAACCGCGAGGCCATGACCGCCTTGCTGCGTCACGCTCAGCCTGAACTCGTTCTGCACCTTGGCGCTGTCGCTGGCGTACGCGCATCGATAGCCAAGGCGCCCTATTACTTCGACGTCAATGTCACCGGCACAGCGCAACTATTCGAACTCAGCCGCGCAGTCGGCGTCAAGAACTACGTGCTCGCCTCCAGTTCCTCGGTCTATGGCGGCAACACCAAAGCCCCGTTTGCGGAAGGCGACCCTGTCGCGCATCCCATCAGCCCGTACGCTGCCAGTAAACGAGCGATGGAGCTCATGGCACACGCCGACCAGCGGATTCACGGCGGCCACGTCACGCTGCTGCGCCTCTTCACGGTCTATGGCCCACGGCAGCGCCCCGAAATGGCCTTTCACAAGTTCATGCGCCTCATCCATAGCGGCGAGGCGGTGCCGATGTTTGGCGATGGCAGCACCGGCCGCGACTACACCTTTATCGACGACGCGGTCGCCGGTATCCTGGCGGCCGCCCAGCACCCGGACGGCTATCGCATCTACAACATCGGCGGCGACCGCGTCGTCCGGCTAAATGAAGCGATCACCGCTATCGGTGCCGTCGTCGGGCGGACGCCCAAGATCGCACCACGGCCGCAACAGCCCAGCGATGTGGCTCTGACGTGGGCTGATCTGACGCGCGCTCGCGCCGAGCTTGGCTACAACCCGACGACTGCCTTACACACCGGGCTAACGGCGATGTGGCGGTGGTACTCGACACAGACCGCGTCGGCGCCTCCCTCCAGCATCGATTCGCGTGGTGGAGTCCAATGAACAGCTTGAACATCTGCGGCGCCGGACCCTCCGGTTCCACGCTGCTGGGGCTCATGGCGGGAAGCCACTCGGCGTGTGTCTACCTCGGTGAGGCAGCCCGTATCAAGAGCTTCGACAAGGCCGACTGGCCCGAGCAAAAGCGCGCCTGCCAGATCTGCGGCCCGGCGTGCGCGACCTGCATAGGTTTCGCCTGGCTGTCCCGACCCGCGACGGACGCGCTGTCATCAATTCGCGGCTTCGGAAGTACCCCACCCGGGACGCCGAGCAGGAAATTCGGGACTGGATGCGGGCAATGACAGTCAGCGAGCGCCTGTACGACGCCTTCCCCGGTTCGCGTGGTGGTCTTCGTTCGGGAGCCCGCGGCTCGGATCGTGTCGCATTACAACTTTCGTTGTCGCACTGCGTTGTGACGCCAAAACGAAGCGCCAACCTTCAAGGAATTCTTAGAAAATTCTCTACCCAACTACATGACCCGCTTTCTCTCCGACCGACTCGGTGTAGCTACGAATGGGCCTTCGCCGCTTTCTGACTTGCTGCAAGAGTTGGCGAAGTTCTGGATGGTCGACGTAACCGAGAATCTTGATCAAACAGAGCCGGTCTTGTTCAATGCGATGGGCCTGCCAACTGACGTGCCGCCCCGCGGCAATGTCACTGGTATAACAGTCAAGCGCCACCTGTCGCTCACGCCGGATCTGAGAGATGAACTGCAGGCAGCAAAGCCGTTAGACATGATGCTGTTCGACGCATGCAAGCGGTTGGAGTAGCGGCTCGCCCGGTTCGGCTTGGTCGGCAAGAGCTGGATAACGACAACGACGGGTGGGCTATCCTTTGAGTAAGGAATCTGGGGACAGCTGATGGCGATGACTGAAGTAGCTCGCCTTGTGGTGCTGGCAGGGCCGAGCGCCGTCGGCAAGACGCACCTCGTACGACAGATGCGTCGTGGCGAACCTCCTGCCCTGGCCGAGCAACTCGGGTTGCAACCGCCATTCGTGGTCTCCTCGGCGCGGGACCTTAAACGGCTATCGCAGAGCGCCATCGAGACCCTGGTTGTCCACTACGACTTCCTTGACCAGCGGCAGGGGCTGGCGAAGTTCCAGCACCTCGACGGATGGTTCGAACACTCGTCCACGATCGACATCATCACCATGCACGTCCCGTGCGACGTGCTGGCCGATCGAATGGCACACCGAGTGGTCCGCTCCAGAAACCGATGGCGGCGAGAGCCCTCGTGGGCACTTATCCGGCGAATTTTCCGGCAGGCAAAAAAGTGCCGCTTCTACCGACAAGATGCTCGGGTCAGCGCGCTGTACGAGGAGTGGTACACGTTCCTTAGCCAGCGCGATATCTCATCGAAGTGGGAGCTCCAGAGCGGCTCCATCGAATGCACCAGAACGGCCGTCTGAGTTCACCACGATCCTCTCCGAAGTGGAGCTAGAGTCTGCCGCGCCATCGGCGCTCGGTGGCCCCCATAGGGGCGATCTTTGCCTTGGGGGTGATCTTTGTAGTCCCCGGCACGAAGAACACGTTGCGGGTTTGTGGTCGGGCGACCATCGTTCGAGACATCGAGCTTCGCAAATCTATGGAGGTCCATGGCCGTGGACTGGAGCTGGCCTTGGCTGTGGAGGTCGCGACCGCCTACTTCCGCTGCGTCACGTGCATCATCCGGTCCAAGTTATGGTCCCCGGGTGAAGCCGCCGCCTCTGATAGCAGTCTCTTGGCCGAGACTATGGCCAAGCACGGTGATCTGCCCATGACGGTGGCAGAGATGCAGGAGATCATCGTCGGCGATGAGATCAGTCGGCTCTACTAACAACGCCGCAGGGCACGCGATCAGCGAGTGACAGCCCTTAGTCCAACACACCACCCCGAACGCTTGTTGACTGGAGCCCACCACCGGCAATATTCGGTGTCGGAGGTCGGGGCGTCAGAAGTTGTCAGATCCCCATCCTTTCAGTGGAACTGATGGGAATCGAACTCGCGACATCCTGCTTGCAAAGCAGAAGCAGATTTCATCTATAGCAACGGAAGCAGGCGGTTTTCCCTTTCAGCGCCCAGTTTTCCGCTCCCCAAAGATCCCCGACAAAAGCCAGGATTACGTATTGCCGTGTGTCGCCGCTGTAAACCTGAGAAACAGAATCTGCGAGATCAGATGGCTGTTGGTTATCGGTTGTTCTAGCGTCTTGGGTATGGGGCATCATCGCATTGAGCAGGCGTCAACGGAATCTTCGGCCCCCGAGCGTTTGAGTTCCAAGGAGGATTCGCCGAAGGAGACGCGTGTGACGTTCGCCTCTTCGCTCAGTTCTCGCTGGCCGGTGTCGGGTGGGGCAAGTGGGTTGAGGGCAGCGGCGCTGGGCTTGCAGGCCAAGCTTGCGGTGGGAGGCACGAACGATCCTGCCGAAAAAGAAGCTGATGCTGTTGCTGCGGAAGTGGTGGCTCGGATCCGTCGTAGTGATGGTGGGGTGGTGCCGCCTGAGGTAAACCGATCGCCAGCTCAGCGAATCCGGCGTGGCGCAGTTGTTGGGAGCGAGGGCGGTCCGGTGGATTCTGATACAGAGCAACG
This sequence comes from Acidimicrobiaceae bacterium, assembly GCA_018699415.1. Taxonomy (GTDB): domain Bacteria; phylum Actinomycetota; class Acidimicrobiia; order Acidimicrobiales; family Aldehydirespiratoraceae; genus JAACCU01. The sequence continues at coordinate 17,034 of JABIQM010000026.1, read as the reverse complement.
AATCCAAGCTCGGCGCGGTGGCGGATCGCCGTTGCCAGCAGATATGGCTGAGCAGATGGGTGCCGGGTTTGGTGCCGATTTTTCTGCTGTCCGGTTACACACGGGCGCAGAATCTGTGGAGCTTAATGATCGCCTACAGGCTCGGGCGTTCACGGTCGGTTCAGACGTGTTTTTAGGCAGCGGTGCAGACGTCCGCTCTGGTGACGGCCAACAACTCCTCGCTCACGAACTCACCCACACAATCCAACAGTCAGAGACGGGCGCCGTCCAGCGTCTCGGACTCGTTCATCGGAAGGAACTAGTCCAGCGGGACGATGTTCCCCGATCACCTGAACAGGAAGCAGAAGCGAAGACCGAATTCATCGACCATTTTGCTTCGATCTTTGGGGATGTGACCTGGCTCCAGACCACTGATGGATGGAAAAATGCAAGGCAGACCGCAGAAATGGTATGGGCCAAGATGTACGAAACCCTTGCGAAAACTGCACCTCTAATGGAAAAGCTCCCCAAGGTTTCTGGTACGGAGTTCTCAGAACTCACGATCAAAGGGGACCGCTACAAACCCAGTTCGAGTGGTGAGAGTCAAATTGTTCTCCAGGCCAATCCTGAGTACAAGAAAGCTCTCGCTGCTGCCGAAGAGTTCGCGACGATGCTGAAGGACCTGACAAAGCAGAGTCCAGAAGCAAAGAAAATCGCGAAAAACGGGTTTGCCTTCTGGTCAGGTCAACCAGCTAAGAAAGCAGCAGGGCAAAGTGGCTTGCAATCCCTTGAGGGCAGCCAACTTGGCGGCATGTTCGAGGAAACGAAGATTCCAGAGGGAACCGACATGTCGATCTGGGGCTCAATCTCGAAATCTTACGCTGAGTGGGCGACAGAGGGTATGGACACGAAAGGGAATTACAAGGGCTTCGTCGGTACGGGTGGCGACCGACTCGACAGTATCTACAACAGCGTCGAGCGGTGGGCCTTCCAGAAGGGAAGAGAGGGGGAAATGGCTGGTATCTCGTTCACGCTTCGCTGGCATGCCGTTGTGCCGCACCAGGAGGCCTATGAGGTCGCTGCCAGGAAAGAAGCGGAATCGGGTGGAAAGAAGCAGTGGATTGAGCGGGAGAGCTACAAGAAAGGAGCGTTTGCGAGCGGAGGAAGCGATGTTGGGCCGGTGGACGGATTCAACAGTCGCGTTCAGGCTGAGGATGCAATGCGCACAGCAGACGCTGCGAGGCGAGCGACGACGGGTAAACAGCCCGACTAAATATCCAGGGTGTCGTGTCCTCTCAACTGCGGTTTTATGCGTGGCCATGCCTAACGCCAGCGAGGCCAAGGCGGCGGTTCGGTCAGTCCTGTATCCGCCGGGCGGTGCCGGCTAGTCGGTGCTGTAGCTCATTTGAGAGCCCGGTCAGCACAGGATCGTTCTCGGAGACAAGCTGACCGTTGCCGGGATCCACGAAAGAGAACCAGATTGCGAGCCGCGCTTCAACCCCCTGAGCTCCATCTGGGTCCGAGCGGTCCAGTGACCGCAGTCGGTGCTCGAGATCGTGGGGGTCGATGCGGTTGACCCACTGCGCCAGGAGCGCACGACGGAGCATGTCGGCCTCTCGGTTCGTGGCGTCGAGGCAGCCCGCGAGAAGACGGAAGGTCGAGCGTGACGTTGGGGCGGCTGCGTGGAGGGCGTTGAGCGGGATCGATGAAGTCAGAAGGCAAGTCTCGCTTCTGAGCGGCGGCCGCGCCGAGTCGGAGGAGGCCGGGCTGCCGGTCCCCGGTTGGAGCGAGTGGCGGACAGCTCGGGCTCGCCGCCGCGCTGAGAGCCTGAGACTTGCAGTGGAGCTGATGGGAATCGAACCCACGACATCCCGCTTGAAAAGCGGCTCGGAGGTCTGCGGCTGTCCATGGCGGACCGGAACTCAACGGTATTTGAAGTCTGGCCGGTGCCTACTGTCCGCCGACGTCCAGTGACGTGTGTGGTTGTTGACTCTCCGCTCTGGTTGCGTCCGTTTGCTAGCCCCTCTCGAGCGAGGTGAAGCATGTCGAGGCTGGAGTTCCCAACCCTGTTCGCAATTGTCGGGCCGAACGGCACTCCGGGCGCCCGGGGAGGCGCGGTCAAGCTCCGCGCTGTCAGCGGCCGGCGCAACGAGTGAAGCGCCTTCGATTACTGTCCCTGCCGCCGAATGACTGGCAGAGGCTTGCAGGCTCTCGGGCTCGGCGACCGCTGTGGTAGACCTCACGGTGCCTATGTTTGCAAGTGGCAAGAGGAGTTGACGAACTTGGTTACGGCGCTGACCCCCCACCCTCGTCGGTCGCGGGGTCATCACCCGGTGCGGCGCTTGGTGCCAGCGATGCGGTCCCTCACCAAGATGCAGCCGGATGCAACGACTGACGACGTTGCATCCGGCTAACGTCGATGAATGCCAATGATTCAGGCGATCATCCCAGCGCGAGGCGGCTCGAAAGGGGTCCCTCGAAAGAATGCACTGCCCTTGGGGGGCAGGCCCCTCATTGCCTGGACCATTGAGGCGGCAAGAAGATCCTGCTTCATCGATGAGGTGTTTGTTTCAACCGACGATTCCGAGATCGCCGAAATCGCGGAGAACCACGGAGCAAACGTTATCGCCCGGCCGCAGAGCATGAGCGGCGACCTCGCATCATCGGAGGAGGCGTTGTTACACGCAATCTCAGTGAACAAGAAATGCGCTGCAGCAGACATCATCGTCTTCCTGCAATGCACGGCGCCATTGACTGCGACGGAGGACATCGACTCGACAATCGAAGTCCTTGTTGAGGAACAAGCAGATACCGCGGTTGCTGTAACCGAGTTCCATCACTTTCTCTGGCACGACGACCAGACGGGGTTCGTTGGCGTGAACCATGACGCCTCCGTGAGGGAACTACGGCAAGCACGCGAGCCCGACTACCTGGAGACTGGGGCGGTCTATGTGGCGCGGCGTGAGGGGCTTGAGAAACACCGCCACCGGTTCTTTGGAAAGATCGCGCGCTATGTGACTCCTCCTGAACGGGTTTGGGAGATTGACAGCTTCGTAGACTTCCAAGTCGCCGAGGTGTTGCTGCGCAACAGCAAGAAGGCCGACGCTGTGGCCAAGCCTGGCGAGCGATAACCAATGGAACGGGATGATGTGTTGGGTTCGAACCGTGTCGCCGCCGATGGCACCGTAGGCAGCGTCAAGTTGGTTGCTGAGATTGGCGGCAACCACCTCGGTGAGATGGAGATTGCTCGTCGGCTCATCGGTGCTGCCGCAGCCTGCCAGCACGTTCACATAGCAAAGTTTCAGAAGAGAAATCCGCGGGCACTGCTTTCTCAAGAGCAGTACAACTCGCCCCACCCGAACCCGGAGCACAGCTTCGGTAAGACATATGGCGCCCACAGGGAGTTCTTGGAGTTCGACCTCGATCAGCACCGGCAGCTGAAGGCGTGGTGCGAGAAAAGCGGCATTGAATACAGCGTGTCGGTATGGGACATCACCTCAGCGCGTGAGATCGTCACGCTCAACCCCGCGATGGTCAAGGTCCCCTCAGCGTGCAATCTGAACTTCGAGATATTGGACTACCTGTGCAGGTACTACGAGGGCAAGATCCACATATCGCTCGGCATGACGACGAAGTCAGAGGAGCTGAGTATTCTCCGCAACCTCGCCGATCATGGTCGTACACGTGATGTCGTCTTGTATGCCTGCACCTCGGCGTACCCGACCCCATTTGAAGACGCGTGTTTGCGGGAAATCGATCGCCTGATCAGCGCGTATGGCGATGACGTTCACGCAGTGGGTTTCTCCGGCCATCATGTCGGCATCGCTCTCGACATTGCGGCGCTGACACTCGGCGCCGCATACATCGAACGGCACTTCACGCTGGATCGCGGATTCAAGGGAACGGACCACGCAGCGTCGTTGGAACCGGACGAGTTCGGGAAACTCGCCCGTGACCTAGTTGCGGTTGATGCCGCCTTGACACTGAAGCCCAGCGACATTCTGCCGGTCGAAATCCCGGCTTGCGAGAAGCTCAAGATCCGAGCGTGACTGACATCGTCGTCATCGGAAATGGCCCGTCCGTCCTCGAGCGGCGGGTGGGGTCACTAATCGACCAGTTCCTCACCGTTGTCCGAATAAACAACTACGTCATTGCCGGCTACGAAGACCATGTCGGCAGCAAGGAAGATGTCTGGACGCGGAGCGGTAACGACGCGGTGTTCGACCGGATCGATGAGCACATTCCCACCGTTCTCTGGTTCGTCCCTCTACCAGGTTGGGAGGAGAGCAGACAGCGCATCGGGCCGATCATGCGGAGAGTCGATGCTGCGGGGGAGAATCACGTCCTCGTCGAGCGGCGACAGATCGAAGATCTGACTGATCGCTACTTCCGCGGCAGAACTGATGTGAGACCAACCACGGGGCTCTACACGATCTTCTACTTTCTAGAGAAGCATCAGCAGGTTCACATTCATGGTTTCGACTTCTTCGAGACGCACAAGACCCAGATGCACTACTTCGATGAAAGCGTGAAGAAGCGAATGAACGGCCACGACCCCGACTTTGAGCGACAGATCGTCCAGGAGCACATCAGGTCAGGCAGGCTGGTAACGATCTGACGCTCGCGCGCTACGGGGCCTCCACGGCTGGAAACAACTCCTCGCCGCCCGCGTCAGAGAAGTAGGACCACCAGAGTTTGCGTAGCTCGTGGTACGTCTCTTCACCTTGGTCATGAGCCTCGCCGTCCCACGGCTTGGGGCCCACATAATGGAGCAGCTTGATCTTCCGTAGATCGAAGTGTTGCGGTGCGTGATGGTAAACCCGCTTGAGGGTGTTCCAATCATGGCTGAGCAGGTGGACCGCGTCGGGAGCGTGCTCGTAGAAGTACCAGTTGAGTACCGACTGGTCAGCCAAGGTGTGGATCGGCCGGTCGGTTGTGAGGGCGTATTGAGTCACGGCCTCGAAGAGTTCCTCAGAGGGGTGGTAGACCAAAAAGCCCGTGTTGAACATCGGGAAGCCGGCGATCATTCGTGGCTCCTTGACGCCGCGATCGGGCGCAGCTGACAGATGCTCGAGATCTTCCACGCCGTTGAGGGGGTTCAAGCAGAGCATGTCGGCATCGAGAAAGCAGATCTTGCCCTCGTGTGGGTACTTGAGGAGCGCCAACTTCTTGAATGCGAAGTCGAGCCTGGGCTGCTTTTGCCTGGTGGGCGAGCTGACGCTCTCGAGAACGGTACTGTCGATGTACTCACAGTTGAGTCCAAAGCTGCGAACTTGGCTCCTGATCTCTCGCGATATTTCACCGTCATGGATGATGGTGAGTGATGTGATCTGAGAGCCACCATTCACTGAGAGGCTGTACGCCAGAGTGATGAGACCTGGCAGGTAGTCGTGCGTTACCAGCGTGAGGAATTTTGTCGAGCTCTCGTGGGCCATGGCGGACTATAAGGAGGCGTTCGGGAGCGAACCGAGCGCATCCCCCGGAGGCAAGGATGAATCAGCGCTTGAGAGCTTCATCTGGATCCTAGAGCTCCTAGATGTTGTAGAACGTCTTCAGACGCGACGGGATTCTGGTGGTGAGCGCCGCTATCTGGTCGGCATCGAGGTACGTCTCGAAGTCGTTGTTTGCCCCTCGTCGAAAGAACGCGCCGTTCTGCACCGCGCCGACGCGAAAGCTGTCGTGCTGATCTTCATAGTCGGCGCATCTGTCGAAGTCTGTCCTTGCCGAGATCCAGGCGATCTGCTCTTGGTCGCACGGCAGCCCCATGATCTCGGCGATGCGCTCGATGTGGAAGGGCTTGTCCTCAATGAACGCGGAGTAATCGAAGAGGTGCGAATTGGGGATCACGGATGACTGCTCGATGTGCACGAGGAGCTGGTTTGAGAACTTGTCGATGGTCTTCGTGCAGTAGTCGTAGATCGCGGCGTTGAGGTTGTTCGACATTCTTCGCCGGCGTTGCCCTTCGGCGCGGTTGTAGATGCGGTAAAAGAAGCTTGATATCGACTTGTCCAGCGGGTGTCTGACCACGAAGAGCTTTGTATGCGGGTAAGACGCCACGCGTTCGTATCCCAGATAGTTGGGATGGGTGCTGAAATAGCGAGGGGCCACGAAGCCGTCCGTCAGGAATTCCTTCTTCGGGACATGCCGAACCTCTTGGTACAGCTTGTCCTTGTCGTAGATGTTGCACTCCGGGTTCAGGAGAAGCGCGACGATCTGGGAGAGGAAATGCGTCCCACACTTTGGGATTGCATAGACAATGAGGGCTCGGTCCAACGGAACTCAAACTCCGAATGCTGCTGGCTTCATGCGGGATAACCCTACATCCGGATGCTTGGTTACACCTCTAACATCGAACGGCTGCTCGCTGCACCGCCAATACACGTCTTTGCGGCGGTTCGGCTGGCGAGCCAGCAGCACGACGGGGCTGACCGATGTTGCCTAGCCAACAGTGGGTCAGCAGCTGCGAAGAGGTCGTCACCTTCGGTCCTATGTAGTGGAGCTGATGGGAATCGAACCCACGACATCCTGCTTGCAAAGCAGGTGCTCTAGCCAACTGAGCTACAGCCCCGTAACGGCAACAGGATAGCGAGCCGCAATAAGATTTCGGCGAGGAAGCATCGTGTCCGTTCGCCGTGGGAGCGCCGGAGTATGTCGACGGGATGGCCGTCTTCCACGATCAAGGGCGGGCCGACATCATCACTGAATCAGGACCGTAGGAGGAATATGGGCGCATTCCGGAAAATTCGGAAGACTCTCCAGAAGCCGACGTCGTAGTGTTGATGTGATGATGATTCGCGGTACAACGATTCCGCTCCGCCCGCTCGTCTGACGACATCGAATCAACTATCTCCTGCGATGCGGTCTCGGCAGACTTCGGTGCGCCGATCACCTGGACGACCACCAGTGAACGGTTCGATCCGGTGGTCACCGTCGCTCGTGCATTGACGTCTGGAGCGCCCGGCAACTGGGATGGTGTGCAACCCATCGAGATCAGTGTCGAGATCGACGTGCTCGGCTACGGAGCCTCTGAACGCAAAGGCGCCTACTTCGACGGCTGCGGTTGAGGTAGCGGCGGGTGACCCGGTCGGGTCACCAGCAACAAGACACATCGGCTCGTATGTGCCAAGTGATCGCTGGCGTGGCACGATGTCTGCCGTCCCCGACGGAGGTTGATCAATGCCCACCGGTCTCAAGAGTTCGCCCGATGATTTCGATCTGCGGATGTCAGAAGGAGCTCGTCCTTTCTACGACAAGGTCGTCAACTTCCTCGAGACGGTCGTTGACCCGATGCAGCAGGAGTTTCACCGCCTAGGGGCCAACCGGCCTGACCGTTGGCAGTACCTTCCTGAGCAGCTCGAACTGTTGGAAGGCGCAAAGAACAAGGCCAAAGAGCTCGGGCTCTGGAACTTCTTCCTCCCCGAAAGCGGCCAAGGCCTTTCCAACCTGGACTACGCCTATCTCGCCACCGAACTCGGCAAGTACCCGCTGGGTTCTGAGTCGTTGAACTGCTCGGCCCCCGACACCGGAAACATGGAAGTGCTCGAGAGGGTCGGCACCGATGAGCAGAAGAAGCAATGGCTTGAGCCGCTGTTGAACGGCGAGATTCGCTCGGCCTACGCCATGACCGAGCCGGGCTTGCCGTCGTCTGACGCCAAGAATATTCGCACCCAGGCTGTTCGTGATGGCGACGAGTACGTCATCAACGGCGAGAAGTTTTACATCTCCGGCGCCGGCGACCCCCGCTGCAAGATCCTGATCACGATGGTGCAGACCAGCCCCGACGGCCCGCCGCACCGCAAGCAGTCACAGATACTGGTTCCCATCGACACCCCTGGCGTCGAGATCCTCGGCCCGATGCATGTCTTCGGCAACGACGATGCTCCTCACGGTCACATGCACATCAAGTTCACCGATGTTCGCGTGCCGGCGAGCAACCTTCTTCTTGGCGAAGGCCGCGGTTTTGAGATCTCTCAGCTCCGGCTCGGCCCGGGCCGCATCCACCACTGCATGCGTTCGATTGGTGCTGCGGAGAAAGCGCTCGACCTGATGGTCAAGCGTGGCCTTACCCGTGAAGGCTTCGGCCGCCCGCTGGCCCGCCTTGGCGGCAACATGGAAATTATTGCTCGCGCCCGTATCGAGATCGAATCGATGCGAATGATGGTGCTTCGGGCCGCGAAGGCCATGGACACGCTTGGCAACGCTGAAGCCCGCGTATGGATATCGGGGGTCAAGGCCCTTGTCCCTGAACGTGTCTGCCAGATCATTGATCAGGCCATCCAGATGCACGGTGCTACCGGTGTCAGCCAGTGGACGCCACTGCCGCAGATGTACCACAGCCAGCGCACCCTCCGTCTCGCCGACGGCCCTGACGAGGTCCACTGGATGGTCGTCGGTCGCAGCGAACTCGGTGCCTACGGCGGGTATGACGTTCCGCTCGAGCAGGACTCCTACGCCGACCCGGCACTCACCGAGGCATGGGCAGAAGACCACACCTACAACTTCACCGGCCCCTGATCGTTCACGCTTGTTGACGTCCTTGCCCGGAAGATCGGGGTGAGGGCGTCGCGAAAACGGGCGGCTAGGGCGCCAGTGGACGGCCGAAGGGGAGTGATTCCTGCCAGCTCGACAGAAACCGCTCGGCGTCGTAGCAGGCAGCAAGCAGTGGACCATCTTCGTGCGACGCGTAGCCGACGCTGAGATCGCCGAGGTGTTCGGCGATGCCGGCGAGGATTTCGTCGTCGGTGCGGCTGGCATCGCCCCAAAGGGCGAGAGTCGAACCGGCCAGCGCCACAAAGTCGGCCGGTGCGGCCACGCCAGCACTACGCAAAACGGCAAGAGCTCGGGCGGTGAGCGGCAGCCGTCCACAAGGAACGACGGCCGTTACGTCGGTGAGTTGGGCGGCGATGAGATGATCAACGATTCCCATTTTCGAACCCGTAAACAAGATGTCGGGGCCCGAGCCAAAGATGGCGCTGGCGTCTTGGACTTCGCCGAGGTCGCTGACCAGGTCTGCGCCATAGGTGTTCCACGATGACGCCAACACTGGGGCCGGAAATCCGGCAGTGCTGCTGACCATGCCAGTAGCGGTCGAGATCGCGTTGATGCTGGCGCCGCGTTCGGTCAATGCGGTTGCGAGCGACGGCCCCGTGGCGCCGAAGCCCTCGATGGCCACACTACGCCCGTCGAGTGAGCCCACCGTCTTTTCCGCGACCACAGCGGCGCCGAGGCCCTCGCAGCGGTCGGCGAACGTGCCCATGCGAGCGGTGTCGCGCGGGTCGGCTGCGGTGAGTGAGGTGAGATCGCCGTGAGCGACGCCTTTTGCCGCGTCGGGTAGGTACATGCCAGAGGCGACGAGTTCGCCTGCTTCACCAACAAAGGCTTCGAGCGCACCGCTGCGATCGGGGCCGTCGGCGGAGATGCCGGCAGAGGCGCCCCCACGAGCCATGCCCAGCGCGGCATAGGTGTAGGTCTGGGAACGCGCCAGATCTTTGGCTCCGCCTTGTAGGACTTTCCGAGCCCATCGCGCCGGCCCGGACGACGCCTCAGCGCCTTCTAGATCAATGGCGACAAAGGCGTCGGTGGAGCTGAACTTGTGGATCCGCACGGGCGGATCCTACTCCTCGATTTCGATGGCGAACTCGGGGCAGTTGTCGGCTGCGAGTCGAGCCTTCTCTTCGAGTTCACTCGGGATGTCGCCATCGACGAGGAGGATCGCGTAGCCCTCATCGTCGGTGTCGAACAGCTCGGGAGCGAGCATGTAGCAGCGGTTGTGGCCTTGGCAGGCGGAGCGGTCGTACTTGATCTTCACGGCAATAACCTTAGGTCAGAGAGAGGTTCGGGGCTTAGCCCAGAAAGAGAACGGGTAGCTGGCGGGGTCCGCGGACCTGACCGGTGGACCAGGTGACAGCGTCGGGATCGGCCAGTTCGAAGTCTGGGAAGGCCGCCATCCACTCTTCCATGGCGATGCGAACTTCGAGACGCGCAAGGTTGGAGCCAACGCAGCGATGGATGCCGAGGCCGAAAGCCGAGTGGCGATTGCGCGCTCGGTCGATCACGAATTTGTCGGCCTGCTCGAAGGCTTCCGGGTCCCGGTTGGCTGCGGGGAACGGCAGGAGGGTCCAGTCGCCGGCTTTCATTGGACAGCCACCGAGTTCGATGTCCTCGGCGATCAGGCGGGCCATTGTGACCGGCGCGTAGAAGCGCAATATCTCCTCAAGCGCGGTTGGTTGAACGCTCGGGTCGTTGGTCCAGCGGTCGCGGTCTTTTGGCGACTGGGCCATGTGCCAGAGGCCGGCGCCGATAGCAGACCATGTTGTGTCGATTCCAGCAATGATCAGGAGGCCTATAGTGCCGCGCACATGCTCATCCAAGAGCGGCATGCCTTCAATGTCGGCTTGGCAGAGGTAGCTGATCAGGTCGTCGCCGAGGTTGCTTCGTCGCTTTGCCACGTGGGTGTCGAGGTAGAAGTCCATGGATTCTTCGTAAGGCGGTTCCTCACCCGTTTGTTCCATGATGTTGTGGATGAATCCGCGGAAGACATCGCCGTCTTGGCGTGGAAGGCCGAGCATGTCGGCCATGACGCTGACAGGGATGTGCTGGCTGTAATTCGCGGCGATGTCGATGGTGGTCTCGCCGGCATCGATTTTTGCCTTGATGTCTGCGATCAAACGGCGGCAGGTTTCGCGAATGGTGGGTTCCCAGGCATCGATTGCTTTGGGAGAGAAGAACTTCAGCATGATGCTGCGAGCGATGGAGTGGAATGGGGGGTCGCTGGTGATCGGTGGCGCGTAACCCATTGGCGCGGGAATGTCGGGCCGCTCTTCGGTGACCACCACTCCCTGGGACGAGAAGTGCACGACGTCTTTGGAGATCGCAGCGATGTCTTCGTGGCGGGTTGGGAACCAGGCGCCGCCGTATCGGTTGGTGTGGGCAATGGGGCAACCGTCGCGTAGCTCGTCCCAAATCTCTGTGGCGTTCGCCGCGTAGTCGGGGTGTTGATGGTCAAAGTCGGTGGCCCAGTCGGCTACCGGTGGACGAACGTCGGTCATGTATCTGCTCCTAAAAAGAAAGGCACTACAGCGTAAGTTTAGGCGCGCTGTACGTGCTGTGTCAGACCGGCAGCGGGCTTTGGCCTAACCACGAGTGCGACGAAACTGGCGAGCGGCGAGGACGGCGATGATGCAGACCATGAAGAAGCCGACCACGGCCACGATCCCGGTATCGGCAGTAGTGCGCTCGACAAGCTCTTGTTCCGCTCCATCAGAGTCGGCCAAATCGGCTGTTCTGGCGGGGTTTGGATCAGGGGGAAACGGCTCGAGGTCGGTGTCGAACCCGGCCGAGGCCGGTCGAGTGCCGTCGCAGAGATAGGCGGCAAGCTCACCTTCCGCGAGGGTGGGGCCCTCCCACAGCGCCGACTGGGCGAACACGATGAACTCACCCTGGCTGGCGATCTCTAATCCGCAACTCGCGCCAGCGACCGGCGAGAGGACCCGTTGGGTTTCAGTGGCGTTGCCCTTGTAAACCTCGTCGACGGCAAAGGTAAATGTCGCTGGGTCGAGAGAGCTACTGGACCCGTCGCCATCGGCATCCTCTACATACTCGTAGTCGATGACCGTGCCGCGAAAAATCACGTCCACAACGTCGAACAACTCGGCGTCGCTCACTTGCGCACACGAGCATGCAATGGCCGTGCCGGTGCCGAGCATCAATGTGGATGCACCGATGGCAAGCGCTAGCAGCGTGCGGAGAACTGGCATCAACCCTCAGCGATCAGTTTGTCGAGCGTGAGTTCAGGCTGGTCTAGCTCGAGCCGCTGGAGCCAATACTGGCTTTCGAAGAGCGCGAGAAGTTCCCCATCGGAGCGTGCCGCAACGGTGACACCCGACATGCCACGGAGCTTCTCGCGTGACTCTTCATCGGTGATGCGGGCCGTGGTCCACGAGCATGCGTTGAGCTCGACGGGTGCGCCGAACTCGTTTTCGAGCCGATACTGCACGACCTCGAACTGGAGGGGGCCGACGGCCGCGAGAATCGGAGCCTGATCGCCGACATCGGGTTCACGCAAGACCTGCACCACGCCCTCTTCATCGAGTTGGGTGATGCCGGAACGGAACTGCTTGGAACGGGACGTATCGGTGGAGCGAGCGACTCGAAAGTGAGACGGAGCGAAGGCTGGCACGGCGGGCCACTTCACCGCCTTGTCGACAAAGATCGAGTCGCCGACGCGGAAATCGTTGGCGTTGACGAGACCGACAACGTCGCCGGGATACGCCTCTTCCACCGTCTCGCGATCTTGGCCGCTGACCGAGTGTGCGTATTTAGTGGCAAACGGCTTGCCGGTCGGACCGTGCGTCACAACCATGCCGCGCTCGAACTTTCCGGAACAAACGCGCATGAAGGCCACACGGTCGCGGTGGGCTTTATCCATGTTGGCCTGCACTTTGAAGACGATGCCGGAGAATGGATCTTCAAGGGGCCGAGGTTGGTCGTTCTCGTCGATTCGGGGGGAGGGCGACGGCACCAGATCAACGATCGCATCAAGGATCATGCGAACGCCGAAGTTGGTGAGCGCGGATCCAAAGAAGACGGGTGACAGCTCGCCGGACTCGAACCGTTTGGCATCGAACGTGCGTTCCATCACGTCGAGCAGTTCAACGCCCTCTTTGGCTTCCAGCCAGAGGTCGCCCTCTTCGGCTTCGGCTCGGGCTGGCTCAACGATCTCCTCGGGCGCTTCGGACGCGCCACGGGCGGTGCGGGTATACCGAACGAAGTCGCCGGTCTGGCGATCGATGAGGCCACGGAAGCGCTCGCCGTCGCCGACCGGCCAAGACATCGGCACGGGTTCAAGAATCAGCTGTTCCTCGATCTCGTCGAGCAGTTCTAGGGCGTCGCGGCTGGGTCGATCCCACTTGTTGATGAACGTCACCGTCGGGATTTCCCGGTCGCGACACACTTCGAACAGCTTCCGGGTCTGGCTCTCAATGCCTTTAGAACCATCGAGCACCATGATCGCGGCATCGGTTGCCGCCAGCACCCGGTATGTGTCCTCGGAGAAGTCGCGGTGCCCAGGCGTGTCGAGCAGGTTGAGCACCATGCCCCGATACGGGAACTGAAGAACGGTCGAGGTAATCGAAATACCGCGTTGCTGTTCGAGTTCCATCCAGTCTGATGTGGCCGAGCGGCGCCCGCCCTTGGCCTTTACCGCGCCGGCACCAGCGGTGAGCATGCCGCCGTAGAGCAAGAATTTTTCGGTCAGTGTGGTCTTGCCCGCGTCAGGGTGCGAAATGATGGCGAACGTTCGGCGACGTTTGGCCTCGGTGCGGGGATCAGACACCCGATCAGGCTAGGGGCATGAACGCGCGCTGGGGGCAGCGTTCAGGTGTCGCGCTCCACCACGAAGTCGGCAAGGGCGCGAAGAGCGCTCTGGCTGCCGTTGTGGTCGGGTAGCGATTCGATCGCGCTGATGGCGTCGCCGAGCAGCTGGTTGGTTTCCCGCTCGCTTGCCGCCACCGAGCCGGTGTCGACCATGACCTGTTGAATGGCACTGACGTCGTGGTCGCTCAGATGGGGTTGGCCGACACGGTCGAGTACCTCGAGCTGCGTGGCCGATGCCGTGCCCCGGGCTTTGGCGAGCAGCACCGTCGGCTTACCTTCGCGAAGATCATCACCAACCGGCTTGCCGGTCTTCGCCGAGTCGCCGAACGCGCCGAGCATGTCGTCGCGCAGCTGGAAAGCAATGCCGAGCGGCATGCCGTGAGCGGCGAGGGCGTCGGCGAGCTCGGGGCGTCCAGCGAGAGCGGCCCCGATCTGTAGCGGTCGAACGATCGTGTAGCCCGCCGTCTTGTGCTTCATGATCAGTCGGGCGCCCTCGGCGGTGATCTCACCGGTGGCTGTGCCGATCACGTCGAGGTACTGGCCCATGTTGAGCTCGGTGCGCAACGCATCCCAGATCTTGCGAACGGCGGTGGTCGCACCAGTGAGCTGACGGTCGGCCATCACGATCGCTATGTCGCCGACCAGAATGGCAGCTGCCTCACCGAAGCGACGATCCTCGCCCTGCCAGCCACCGTCTCGATGCCGTTCGATGAACTTGGCCCAAACCGTGGGATGACCGCGGCGAGTGGGGGAGCCGTCCATCACATCATCGTGGACCAGGGCGAATGCCTGAAGCAGCTCAACTGCACAACAGCCAGCCAGCTGGATGTCGCTCTCGGGATCGCCGCCACCGGTGACGAAGCCCCAGTGCACATAGGCGGGGCGAAGCCGTTTGCCGCCTCCGGCAACGAAGTCTTCGAGATCTCCAAGAGGGATGTCGAGGGCTGGGTCGAGAGCCGCCCAACGGGCGCGCTCCATGCGAAAGATCTCGGCGAGCGCGATATCAGTGCGCGCCGCGATCTCGGTGAGCTGAACCGGGACTTGGCTCACACGCCGAGAGTGGTGTCGTTGTCGGGTTCGGCCTCGTCGACTGGATCTTCGCCCTCCAAAGACGCGACGACTCGCTCGACCTGCACTCGGGCAGCACCGATTCGGTCCCGGCAGACCTGGATCAATGTCGATGCGCGCTCGACCTTGGTGGCGAGCACATCGACATCGAGATCGTCGTCCTCGAGATCATCGAGGATCGCTTCAAGTTCGGCCATGGCGTCGGCGTACCCGACTTGTTCTGAGTCACTCATTGTTGAACTGCTCCACTTCGCTGATCGTACTCGTGACACTTCCGTCGGCGACCTGGGTTGTGAGCGTGTCGCCTGCATCCACATCGACGACCGACCGCACGACGCGACCCTCGCCATTGCGGGTGATGGACCAGCCGCGGGCCAGCGCCAGCGCTGGATCGAGGGCTCGCACCTGAGCGGCGGCCGCAACGACACGATGGTTGGCGGCCCGCAACGCGTGGCGTTGGGCGACATCGATCCGCGCCACTGCACGATCGAGTTGGGCCAGCGCCCGAGAATCGACTCGCCGAGCGCTTCGCCCAAGTCGAGCCGAGTTCCCGGCCAGACGGTGCTCGGCGCGAGCGACGGCTGCCATGGTAGAACCGGCGATGCTTCGACGATGCAGATCGATCCGATGATCGGCCGCGGCGATAGCCCGCCGACTGTGGTGTACGACCGCCGCTTCCCGCTCACCCAACCGGGCCAGCCAGTCCGCCACGATGGTGACCACGGCTTGGGCTGCAGCAGTGGGTGTGGCGTGAGCGGTGTGCGCTACCTCGTCAGCCACCGAACGATCGATGTCGTGGCCGACACCGCTGAAGACTGGCACCGGCGCGCTGGCGATCGCGTGCGCCACAACGGCATGGTCAAAGACGGCGAGATCCGTCTTTGACCCGCCACCACGAGCCAGCACGATTATGTCGACGTCGGCCTGGCCAGCGGCCTGGATTGCCGCTGCGATCCGGTGTTCGGCGCCGAGCCCTTGCACCGGCGTATCGACTTCCACAAGCGTGAAGGCCAGTTCACTGCGTTCGAACACAGTGATCATGTCGGCATGAGCAGCGCTTCGCAGCGATGTGACCAGGCCTACCCGCAGCGGCACGGCAGACATCTCGCAGGATGCGTTGGTTTGCAACAGGCCAGAGTCTGAGAGTTCACGCAGAAGCGCCTCACGCTCGGCGGCGAGCACGCCAAGCGTGAAGGTCGGATCAATCGCTGACATGCGCAGTTGCATGCGGCCCTGGGGTGAGTAGTAGTCGACGACGCCTTGGACTCGAATCCGCACACCGTCAGTCATCCGGATCGGGTCGCCGTGGCGTTTGAGCACTCGATTGACGCGGTCTCGGCTGTCCCGAAAAAGTACGACCGGCAGCGTGGCCAGCGGAGCTTCGCCCGACGTCTCTGCCGGCTCGACCAGGTCGAAATAGACGTGGCCGTTTCGGCTACGGCTGATGCCTCGAATCTCGCCTTCGACCCAGACGCCGTAGGGCATGGCAGCTTCGAGAGCGAGGCGGATGAGGTCGCCAAGCTCGCTGACAGTCAGGGTCTGGTCTGTGTCGCTCATAACCGTGTGTCGCTCATGATGCCGGCTCGTTCACGGGTGAAACCGTAGTAGCCCCGAGTGCTAGTGGATGATCGTCCGTGAGTTGCTGAGGCAGTTCGTCGGTCAAGAAATGGTGAACGACCTTCTCCGCCACGGCACTACAGCCAAGCGAAGACGGGTTGCTCGTAGCCGTCGACTCGCTCAGCTACGCCGTCGTACGCGACCCGACGAAACTGGTACATCACCGCTCCGGTTGGGGCGTGGATCAGGTCACCGCCGATCGGCAGCTGGATCACTGGTCGATGGCTCTCGGGGATGTCGACGAAGCGAGGCGAGTCTTTGCGGATCAGCTCGGTGATCGCGATGCGGTGAATCGATGCGACCTCTCCAAGATTCGGGATCGGTTCGGCATGGGCCCCGGCCCAAAACACAAACGGGGTGATGACGTAGCCCGAGCGTGTCGGATAGTCGTCGAGTTGGCCAAGTAAGTGTTCCGAGGTGAGCGTCAGGCCGATCTCTTCTTCGCATTCTCGGATGGCAGCCTGGAGCGCGGTTTCGCCGTCGTCGATGCGGCCGCCGGGGAACGCCCATTGGCCCGGGTGGTTGTTCATCCGCGACGCCCGGCGCGTCAACAAGAATGCCGCGCCGCCCGCCGTGCCTTCGATCGTGCCTGTGAGTTCGTCGCCATGCGTGCCGGGAACGTTCGCCAGCATCTGTTGACGAACCTCGCCTGTCATCGTGCCGCAAGCCTCATCGTGGCCATGAAGCTCCGCGTCGGAGTCGACGACGATGATGCTGACCGCGGCACACCGCCGACCCTCGGGGTCATGCGTTCGCACGTCGTGCGCGGCGAGGTTGGCCGCGAGTCGAGCTCGCAGAGCATTGTCGTAGACGATCACTGGTGGCGTTGGGAACGGGTCAAGGTTCGATCTCTTGCAGTTTGGCAAACATCTTCTGCGCCGCTTCTGCAGCCTTGGCCCGGATCTCGTCGCCGTCAACGAGAGTAGGGAGGCCGTCCTCCCACACTGTCTCGCCGTCAACGCAGACTTCGAGAGGCGAGGTGCCCGTGGTGAACGC
>JABIQM010000027.1 GCA_018699415.1 Acidimicrobiaceae bacterium | reverse complement strand
CCACCGGATACGAACTCGTCGCCCTTGCTGCGGCAGCCGCGGCATCGATCGCAACCGATACGCCGATTACCACCCACACCGACGAAGGTACTCTGGGCGACCTACAGCAGCAGATATTCAGCGACGCCGGAGTGCCGCCGCATCGAGTCGTAATCGGCCATAGCTGCGGGAGCACCGATACCGACTATCACCTCGGCATCGCCCGCAGAGGCAGCTATCTCGGCTTCGACCGATTTGGCATTCCAATGGTGAGCGACGACGACCGCGTTGCCGCACTCGCTCGAGTGATCGCGGCCGGAGCCGGCGACCGTGTGGTGGTCAGCCACGATTCGGTTTGGTGTTGGAAAGGCCAACCCTGGCCACCGAAGCTCCGCCCTCGGGTGGCGGAACGGTTCGTACCGACATTGTTCGACCGACAGATCGTGCCAAAACTAATCGACGTAGGCGTTGATGAGGCCGCCATCGCGCGGCTGACCGACGACAACCCGCGGGCGTACTTCGAAAGCACTCCCCTGGCCTCGCTCACATGAGTGACAACATGCCCATGAGTGACAGCGCTGGCATCCTCGACGCAATCGCTACCACCCGGTCCATCCGGCGCTATCTCGACGAACCTGTACCCGACGACGTGCTTCGCGACATTTGCTTTGCGGCCAGCCGAGCACCCAGCGGATCGAACCGGCAAAATTTCCGCATGATCGTGCTGACGGACGGCCCCGACGCTGCAGCCGCGAAACAACTCGTTGCCGCCGCGGCCCACGAGCTTTGGACCACCAAGCGCCGCACCGATGGCTACGAGAGTGGGAGTGGTATCGACGACAAATCTCCCAAAGCTCGAATGGCTCGCTCGATGGATACCTATATCGAAAACCTACCGACCGTTCCCGCTCTCATCTTCCCGTGTTTGATCCGCCACCGAGCCCCCACCCCAACCGAGGGTGCATCTGTGTATCCGGCGATGCAGAACCTCCTGCTTGCGGCCCGAGCTCGGGGCTACGGCGGTGTTGTCACGATGTGGCACATGGCCGCAGAGAAACAACTCACCGAACTACTCAAGATTCCGGAGGGAGTGTTCGTTGCCGCCACGGTCACCCTCGGCAAGCCAGCGGGCACACATGGCCCTGTACGACGCCAACCACTCGCCCATTTCATCTACGACGGCACGTGGGGCAACTCACCCCACTGGGCAACCGACCCACCCGGCACGCGCTACACCAACGCTGGACCTACAAAGAATTGACACAGAACTCAAATTGACACAGAACTCACCGGGACGAAGCGGCTACTCCACAGCGTCGGAGCCACCGCCCCCGGCCACCTTGTGCGTGGCGATCTCGGCCTGATCTGGTGCGTCGGCAATGAGATGCTCGCCCTGGTTGCGAACCCACACGGTCTGCTGCGGGAACGGGATCTCGATCCCGGCCTCGTCCAACGCTTCTTTCACCCGAAGACGAAGCTCGCGCTCAGTCGCCCACTGCATCGACGGCTCGGTCTTGACC
The DNA here is from genome assembly GCA_018699415.1 of Acidimicrobiaceae bacterium. Classification (GTDB taxonomy): domain Bacteria; phylum Actinomycetota; class Acidimicrobiia; order Acidimicrobiales; family Aldehydirespiratoraceae; genus JAACCU01. Next base: position 658 of record JABIQM010000027.1, on the reverse strand, counting down.
GCGAGGCGGATGGCGATGCCGGGTGCACCCAAAGCCTGGATGCCCCAAACCTCGGGGCGCTCCATGAGTTCGTCGCCACCCCACTCCGGGTCCTCCCAGAACTCATCGGCGACCCGCTGGATCACACCCTGAGCGAATCGGAGATCAACATCGTAGGCGACCTCAATATCGAGCAGCGCTCGCGACCACAGTTGGGAATAGTTGCCGACGCGTGCGATCTCGCCATTGGGCACGTGCCAGACGGTGCCATTCACATCACGAATCGTTGTCGACCGCAGCGACACCTTTTCGACAGTGCCAGTGGCGTACCCGAGGTCGATGACATCGCCGACGCCGTATTGGTCCTCGATCAGCATGAACAAACCGGACAAGAAGTCCTTCACGATCGACTGCGCACCAAAGCCCAGGGCGATGCCGCCGATACCGGCGCCGGCGATCAATGGGCCGAGGTCGATGGCGAGTTGGCCGAGAATCATCATCGCCGCGAACGTCCACACCACAGCCACGACGATGCTTCGCAGTACGAGACCAATCGTCTCGGCTCGAGCCTCGGCTCGCTTGGATTCCTTCTCAACCAGGACCCGTTCTGCCGTTCGATCCCCCAGTGCTTTCAGACGAATCTCGTTCGGCGTTGCTGCGACCGTATTCACAAACCTTG
>JABIQM010000257.1 GCA_018699415.1 Acidimicrobiaceae bacterium | reverse complement strand
GCTTTGTCTACTGCAATAGCGAGCAGTGGTTGGCCCATCCCGGCACTGTTGGCTTCCCAGTGACGGGGATCGTGCACATTTGTGACGACGACGGTGACGAGGTTGACGTTGGCAGCGAGGGCACGGTCTACTTTGAGGGCGGGGGAGAATTCGAATACCACGGCGATGAGGAGAAGACGGCCGACTCGCACCTCGGCAATGGGTGGTCAACGCTCGGCGATGTCGGCAAGGTCGATGAGGATGGGTTTCTGTATCTCACTGACCGCAAGGCGCACATGATTATCTCTGGTGGGGTGAACATCTACCCCCAGGAGACCGAGGACATCCTCACCATGCACGAGGCGGTCACTGATGTGGCGGTGATCGGTGTGCCCAACGAAGATTTCGGCGAGGAAGTCAAAGCCGTTGTCCAGCCGGTTGAGATGCCCGCCGATGACGAGGCGGCAGCAGTGATGGCACGTCAACTGATCGCGTATTGCCGCGAACATCTCGCCGATGTGAAATGCCCGCGCACAGTTGATTTCCGGCCAGAGTTACCGCGCCACGCCACCGGAAAGCTCTACAAGCGACTCCTTCGCGATGAGTATTGGGCGGGGTCGAACCGGACAATCTGAGGATCTCAGTGAGTGGGCGACGTACGTGACTTGGTAGTCGGCGCGTGCAAGGTGTTGTTTCGGTGAGGAATACCGCGGCGTTCTCTTGTGCCGGGCATGGTGCGTTCTGTGCTTGACGCGTCTGGCCCGAGTGCGGGACGAAAACGAAGCGCCCTAGGATTCGGTCCATGTCTGACGACGTGATGGGATTGGCTTCGGAGTTTGAATCCGCTGAGCGGGCTGAGTGGGACGCCGCGGTTGAGAAGGTCCTCCGGGGGCGGTCGTTCGATCGAGTGCTTGTGTCGAGGACCCGTGATGGTCTCGACATCCAGCCGCTCTATACCGCTGAAGACGGCACGACTGGTGCTGTTACTGGGGCGATCGACCCGGATCGACTTAACTATGGCTGGGACGTTCGCCAACAGCATCGGCTCCTTGATCCAGCCGACACCAATCGTGCCATCATCACCGATCTCGAGCGAGGGGTCACGTCCGTTGAGGTCGTGGCTGAGGGGACCGAGGTTTATCAGCTTGCCGAGGCGCTGGCCGGCGTTCTTTTTGACACGGCAGCAGTTGTCCTCGCGCCGCACGCTGATCTTGATCTTGCCAGAGCGTTGACCGGTTTGATCGTCGAACGAGGTGACGGCGAAACTACGGGTAGCTGGCTCGGACTTGATCCCCTGGGGGCGGCAGCCCGTACGGGTGCGACTGGCGATGGGGTTGCCGTCGCTGCGCTTGCGCATGACCTGGCGCCTCGACTCCCGAATGCCCGCACGATGACAGCCGACAGCGTCCGCTATGTCGAGGCCGGGGCTACTCCGGCTCAGGAGCTCGGCTGGGCCCTTGCCACCGGAGTCGCCTATCTGCGATTGCTTGAGTCGGCCGGATTGTCTGTCGCTCAGGCCGCGTCGACGATCGGTTTTCGTCTCAGTGCTTCTGCCGACCAGTTTGGCACGATCGCATCATTGCGAGCCTTCCGCCGAGCGTGGACGCGAGTGCTCGACGCGTGTGACGTCGAGCGTGATGACACCCTGATCGAGATCCAGGCGGTCACCCCGCGGTCGATGTTCAGCCAGCGAGACCCGTGGGTCAACATGCTGCGCAGCACGTCGGCAACGCTGGCCGCCGTCGTCGGAGGAGCCGAGGCGGTCACGGTTCTCCCGCATTCTGTCGCGAGCGGCGATGCTGATGATCTCGCTCGTCGGGCGGCGCGCAATGTGCAACTACTCCTGCTCGAAGAGTCGCAGATCGCCCGGATCGTTGATCCTGCCGGTGGTTCGTGGTTTGTCGAGTCGTTTACCCAGCGGCTGACCGAGGCTGCGTGGAGTGAATTTCAGCGGGTCGAAGCTGGGGGAGGGATGGCCACCGCCCTAACGGATGGTTCGATTCAAGCCGCCGTCGACGCCGCATGGTCTGAGCACCGGGCGCTGCTGGCGACCAGAGCCGAGCCGGTTACCGGGGTCTCGGAGTTCCCTGAACTCAATGATGGTTTGGGTGCCGCCGACGAAGCGGGTTTGGACACCGGTTGGCCTGTACGTCGCCTTGCCGAGCCATTCGAGGCGCTGCGTGACGCGGCGGATCGCGCCAACCAACGGCCCGCTGTTTTCATCGCTGCGCTTGGCTCGCTGGCGGACCACACTGCCCGGTCATCGTGGACAACGAACCTATTGGCAGTCGGAGGTATCGTGGCGATTGGTGGCGACGCTGAGGGTGCGGCGTCTCCGATAGAGGCTGAGGCTCGGTTCGTTGAGTCCGGGTGCGCGGTCGCCGTCGTTTGCTCCTCCGACGAGTTCTACGCGGAGCGGGCGGTCGCCACGGTTACTGCGCTGAAGGAAGCTGGCGCCGTACTGGTGGCGTTGGCCGGTCACCCCGGTGATATGCGAGACGAGCTCTCCGCTGCGGGCATTGACGAGTTCTGGCACATGGGCATGGATGTGTTGAGCACGCTTGAGCATCTTCACGGCACGCTCAAACTGGATGAGAGATAAGGGGAACGGTCATGGGATCACTGAACGGCAAGGTTGCACTCGTTACGGGTTCGACGAGCGGCATTGGAAAGGCAAGCGCCCATGCTTTGGCTGCCGAGGGGGCCCGCATTGTTTTGAACTCGTCCGCATCAGTCGACGCGGGCCTTGCCCTAGTCGATGCCCTGCCAACTGAGTCGCACTACATCCAGGGCGACATCTCCAAAGAAGACGACTGCGCGGCCCTGGTCGCCGGCGCCGTTGAGCGATTCGGGCAGCTGGATGTGCTGGTCAACAACGCGGGCTGGACGACCAGGGTTGACCATGCCGACCACGAGGCAATGACCAACGAAATTCTTTTCAAGACAATCGAGGTCAACGTCTATGGCACCTGGTGGATGAGCAAGGCCGCGATGCCCCATCTGAAGGAGACGGCGGGTTGCATCGTCAATGTCACATCGATTGCTGGTCTTCGCCCGGTGGGCTCGTCGCTCGCCTACGGCATGGCCAAGGCTGCGCTGAACAGCCTGACCGAGGACATGGCCAAGTACCACGGTCCGGTGCGAGTTAACGCCGTTGCCCCTGGCCTCGTCGCCACGCCGTGGACCTCGGATTGGGACGATCTCCACGGAGCGATTGCTGCGGGCGTTCCCTGCCGTCGTTCGGCCACTCCCGAGGACTGCGCACAAGCAGTGATGACCTGCGTGACCAACACCTACATGTCCGGCACGATCCTGAAGGTCGACGGCGGCACAACTCTGGTGATCTGAGGACTCATGAGCTCTATTCCCGACTTCAGTAGTGTTGCACTCGCAGATGTTGATTCGCCGCCAACCCCGCCCGTGGCACCGTCGGAGCTGACGTGGTCCACGCCCGAAGGCATCGACATCCCACCCGTTGTTACCGACGATGACATTGCCGATCTTGACTTCCTTGACACGTATCCAGGTATTGCCCCCTACCTTCGCGGTCCTTACCCGACGATGTACGTCAACCAGCCGTGGACGATCCGCCAATACGCAGGGTTTTCAACGGCCGATGAATCCAACGCCTTCTACCGACGCAATCTCGCAGCGGGCCAGCGGGGCTTATCGGTCGCCTTTGATCTCGCCACCCACCGGGGGTATGACTCCGACAATCCTCGGGTTGCCGGTGACGTGGGCATGGCCGGTGTGGCCATTGACTCGATCCTCGATATGCGCCAACTGTTCGATGGGATTCCGCTCGATCAGATGAGCGTGTCGATGACCATGAACGGTGCAGTACTGCCGATTCTGGCGCTTTATGTCGTGGCGGCCGAGGAGCAGGGCGTGACGCCCGACCAACTCGGCGGCACTATTCAGAACGACATCCTCAAAGAGTTCATGGTGCGAAACACCTACATCTATCCGCCTGCTCCGAGCATGCGGATCATCTCCGACATCTTTGCGTTCACCAGCCAGAAGATGCCGAAGTTCAACTCCATTTCGATCTCCGGCTACCACATGCAAGAGGCGGGAGCGACGGCCGACCTCGAACTGGCGTACACCCTGGCCGACGGCCTCGAATACGTGCGTGCTGGGATCGAGGCTGGCCTCGACGTCGATCAATTCGCCCCTCGCCTCAGTTTCTTCTGGGGCATTGGCATGAACTTCTTCATGGAGATCGCCAAGCTTCGAGCCGCCCGCATGTTGTGGGCCAAGCTGATGAAAGACTTCGACCCACACAATGCCAAGTCGCTGTCGCTGCGTACCCACTCACAGACGAGTGGCTGGTCGCTGACCGCGCAGGACGTCCACAACAATGTCACCCGCACTTGCGTGGAGGCGATGGCGGCCACGCAGGGGCACACGCAGTCGCTGCACACCAACGCGCTCGACGAAGCCTTGGCACTACCGACCGACTTTTCGGCTCGTATTGCCCGAAATACGCAACTGTTCCTCCAGCATGAGAGTGGTACGACGAAGACAGTCGACCCGTGGGGCGGCTCGCGGCACGTCGAGTGGCTGACCCATGAATTAGCCAAGAAAGCTTGGTCTCACATCGAGGAGGTCGAGTCGATTGGTGGCATGGCGGCTGCGATCGATGCTGGCATACCAAAGCTTCGAATCGAGGAGGCAGCCGCTCGTACGCAGGCCCGCATCGACTCAGGTCAGCAGGCTGTGATCGGTGTGAACAAGTACCGCCTTGATGAGGAGGACCCGATTGAGGTGCTCCGCATCGACAACGCCGAGGTACGAGCCATTCAGTTGGCAAAGCTGGAGAAGGTTCGTTCCACGCGTGATCAGCGCGTCTGTGACCGGGCACTAGAGGCGCTCACCGCGGCTGCGGCGGACGGCACGGGCAATCTACTTGCACTGGCGATTGATGCCGGTCGGGCGATGGCGACGGTGGGGGAGATCAGTGATGCGCTGGAAACCGTCTACGGTCGTCACGTCGCAACGATTCGTACGATTGAAGGGGTGTACCGAGCCGAAGTGGGGTATGACGCAGATTCCGTAACCGAGGTTCGTGCCTCCGTTGACGCCTTTGCCGAGGCGCACGGCCGACGACCGCGCATTCTCATCGCCAAGATGGGCCAAGACGGCCATGATCGAGGCCAGAAGGTGATCGCCACTGCCTTTGCCGACCTTGGTTTCGACGTCGACATCGGTCCACTGTTTCAGACGCCCGCCGAGGTCGCTCGTCAGGCTGTTGAGGCCGACGTACATGTGGTCGGCGCATCGTCGCTTGCCGCCGGACATCTCACGCTGGTTCCACAACTCCGTGATGGGTTGGCCGCGCTTGGTCGGCCCGACATCAAAATCGTGGTTGGCGGTGTGATCCCGCCCGACGACATCCCCACACTGCTCGACATGGGTGCATCTGCCATCTACCCGCCGGGCACTGTCATCGTCACCGCCGCTCGGGAGTTGCTGAAGCAACTGGGGTAGCCGGCGCCGTTCAGAGCTGCAAGCTCGACGTGGCACCGCCGTCGACCAGGACATTGGATCCGGTCATGAAGCTGGCGCGTTCGCTGGCCACGAAGGTGACCACATCCGCGATCTCCTCGGGAGTGCCGAGGCGGCGGAATGGGTTTTCGCGAAGGATGGCGTTGTAGAGCTTCTCGTTGTTGTCGCGTGCATCGGCCCAGGTACCACCTTCGAAAAGGATGTCGCCCGGCGACACGCAGTTGACGCGGATGCCGCGACGGGCCACCTGAAGCGCGGTCGACTTCGCAAGGCTGACTGTGGCTGCCTTGTAGGCCGCATACGCGGGCATCCACCGAATGCCGACCGAGCCTGCTCGTGAACCGATGCACACGACGTTGGCCCCGACATGATCTCCCATGAGATGTAGCGCTCCATGGATCAGGGTTTGGGACCCGCGGATGTCGACCTCGTAGCCGACATCGAGGTCGCGTGAACTCATTGCGCTCACATTGGAGATCACGACGTCGATCCCGCCCAGGGTCTCGCCGGCCCACTCGACATACTCGTTGACCGAGTCAACGTCGCCGAGGTCGGTGGCACGGTGATGAAGGTCACCCCTGTGAGCGAACTCGCTTGCCGTCGACTCGAGTCCGGACACATTCCGGGCACACATCGCCACTCGAGCCCCCTCGTCGAGAAACGAGGCCACAATCGCCTTACCGATTCCGCGACTTCCACCGGTGACGAGGACGCGTTTGTCGGCCAGTTCGAGATCCATCACCGGACGGTACCGCCCTCCAGGACATGCACGATCATCGTGCGCGGCGCGATGACCTCGCCCGAGTTCACGAAGCTAGAACTCGGTTTGGCAGCGCTGTAGTGAGGCGACGTTGGGGAGGATCAGTTCTTGGATGATCTTCACGTGGCCTTCATTAGTGGCGTATGCCTTGTACTCATCAACTGAGTCGAACTCGCCGACTACGGCGACATCTGGGGCCCCGGGCGTGATGCCGATGTCCACACCCACCGAGTACTTCTGGATCTGCACACAACTCGGCGCCCACTCGAGCAGAGCGTCGACGATTGGTTGCGCCATGTCTTTGGCATCGTCGTTGAGAACCATGAGGACGTGATGACGGATCATGACGAGAATTGTAGTGCGACCCAGCGACTCCGACCCAGGTCGCGAAGGCGAGACCTCGCTGTCCGGTACGCTCGCCGGATGTCGGACGTCGACGAAGTCGCAGACGGGGTGCTTGCCGGTGATCGCACCGCTATTGGGCGGGCGATCACGCTGGTCGAGTCGACCCGCGCCGATCATCGCAGGGACGCGGCTACGTTGCTCGACGCCCTGATGCCTCACGCCGGTGGCGCCATACGCGTGGGGATCACCGGGGTTCCCGGGGTGGGAAAGTCGACGTTTATCGAGGCGCTCGGGCTCCAGTTGACAAGCACCGGTCACCGGGTTGCCGTGCTTGCCGTGGATCCATCCAGTACTCGAACCGGCGGATCAATCCTTGGCGACAAGACCCGGATGGCAAACCTGTCGGTTGACGACAACGCCTTCATCCGGCCTTCACCCTCATCGGGCACGCTTGGTGGTGTTACCAGCGCCACGCGCGAGGCCATGGTGATTGTCGAGGCCGCCGGCTACGGCGTGGTACTTGTCGAGACGGTCGGTGTTGGTCAGAGCGAGACGGTCGTCCACGGCATGGTCGATACGTTTCTCGTGCTGATGCTGGCGGGTGCGGGCGATGAGCTGCAAGGAATCAAGAAGGGCGTGCTCGAACTGGCCGACATGCTTGCAGTGAACAAGGCCGACGGCCCTAACGTCGAGAAGGCCAGGCAGGCCGCCGTCGATTACCGGCGTGCGCTTCATCTCGTGGAGCCGGTGTCGTC
>JABIQM010000029.1 GCA_018699415.1 Acidimicrobiaceae bacterium | reverse complement strand
GGGCACGGCGACGATGGTTGGCTCGCCGGCTATCAGGCCATCGCTGGCGAGGTCGATCGGTTCATCGGATTCGAGCTGGGTCAAATGTTTGTGCCCTACGGCCGCATCGTTGGGCTCGAGACCTACGCCGCTCTGCTCGAGATCCCCCAGTGCATTGGGGCGAAGCATTCGTCTCTTGATCGCACGCTGGAGTGGCAGCGCCTCGCACTTCGCGACGTTCACCGGTCTGATTTCATGGTCCTGACCGGCAACGACCTCGGCATCGACATGGTCATGTACGGCTCCGACTATCTGCTGGGGTTGTCGACCTTTGCCCCGGACCTGTTCGCGGCCCGAGACCATCATTGGGAGACGGGCGATCCCGCCTTTTACGAGCTCAACGACATGCTGCAATACCTCGGCCACTTCACCTTCCGGCCTCCGACGCCCGGCTACCGGCACAACGCCGCCACATTCATGCAGCTTCGAGGATGGGCGAGCGGTGACGCCGTGCCGGTTGGCGCGCCCATGCGACCTGCCTCTGACCGAGCGGTTCTGGCCGACATCGCCGAGCGACTGGGGGTGCTGGCGTGAGGTACACGCAGGTCAAGAACCTCACGTCGATCGAGTCCTTGCGTGACCACGCGACCGGGCTCGGAATCTCACTGCCTATTGATGACCGGGCAGACCCAGATGGTGTGTTGTCGACGCCGGCGTCGTTCATTGACGGGTCGGCGGGCATGTTCACATCCCCGAATCGTTTCGCTGTCCTTCCAATGGAAGGGTGGGACGCCAGTCTCAGCGGGGGCGTTACCGATCTCGTGCGGCGGCGCTGGCGTCGCTTCGCTGAAAGTGGGGCGGGCCTGGTCTGGGCTGAAGCTACGGCTGTGCGACCCGACGGACGGGCCAACCCCAACCAGCTGGTGCTGAGCGGCGGGACTGTGGAGGGCTTCGCTGCGCTGCGGGCCGGGTTCGTTGATGGTCAGGTTGTTGGTCTGCAGCTCACCCACTCGGGCCGCTACTGTCGCCCAGAGGGGGCTCCGGCACCTCGCACTGCGTACGAGCACCCGTATTTGGATAGCCCGTCGGGGGCGGACGCGGCATCGGTGCTGAGCGATGATGAACTCGACGAACTCGTCGGCGACTTTGTCGCTGCAGCTCATCTGGCGGATCAGGCTGGCTTCGATTTTGTGGATGTGAAGGCATGCCACGGCTATCTGGGGCACGAACTGTTGAGCGCCCACGATCGACCCGGCCGATACGGCGGCGACCTCATGGGGCGTACTCGGTTTTTTCGGCGCATTGTCGAAGGCATCCGCCAGGAGATACCGGGGCTCGCGGTTGCGCTGCGCTTGTCGGTGTTCGACCTGATGCCGTTCATGCCCGGCGACGGCCATGTGGGGCAGCCGGTCAACGATCACAGGTCCTATCCACACGCGTTCGGTGGTGACGGCACCGGTCTGGGCGTCGATCTATCCGAAACCCATGCGCTGATGGAGATCGTGGCCGATCTTGGTATCGGGTTGGTGTGCACGACTGCCGGGAGTCCGTACTACGTCCCGCATGTGCAGCGGCCAGCGTTCTTCGCGCCGTCAGACGGCTACCGGCCGCCGGAGGATCCGCTGGTCGGCGTGGCCCGGCAACTCAGCGCCACCGCGGAACTCGCCCACGCCCATCCGAAGATCACGTTCGTGGGCTCGGGTTACTCCTACCTCCAGCAGTGGTTGCCGGAGGTGGCCCAAGCGGTTGTTTCTGCCGGCGATGCGGCACTGGTCGGTCTTGGTCGCATGGTGTTGTCGTACCCCGGCATGCCGGCCGACGTGTTGGCCGGGCGTGGGGTTCAAACTCGGCTGGTTTGTCGAACGTTCAGCGATTGCACCACCGCTCCTCGTGCCGGACTGGTGTCGGGATGCTTCCCGATCGACCCGTTCTACAAAGAGCATCCCCAGCGGGTGGAACTCGCCGCAGTGAAGAAGCAGCTCAGAACGCCCTAGGCGGCGTCGGTCTGACAGAACTCGTCGTAGCGGTCGTCTGTCATCGGATACTCAACGAGTGTCTCGGGATCGAACACGGATCGTT
>JABIQM010000200.1 GCA_018699415.1 Acidimicrobiaceae bacterium | reverse complement strand
CTGGGGGTTCGTCCGGCATGGGCGCCGCAATTTGTATGCGGTTTGCGTCGTCGGGAGCGACAGTTGTCGTTGGCGGTCGCAATCCTGAGCGGACGGATGCCGTGGTGGCGGGACTGAACGCCGCAGGCGCCACGGCCATGGCCTGGCTTGGTGATGTGTCCGGCTCGGCCGCCGCCGACGCAATGATTGCCGCCGCGGTCCAAAGCTGCGGGGGAGTCGACATCGTCGTGAACGCCGCGGGCGTGATTCATCGCACTGACGCGCTCGGTACCGATGACGATGCCTGGCATCGTGTCATGTCGACGAATGTCGACGGGACGTTCTTCCTCTCTCGGGCCGCGATTCCTGCCCTGCGTGTTCGGGGCGGGGGCGTGATCATCAATATCAGCTCCACCTGTGGTTTGGTCGGGTCGGCCGGATTGGTGGCCTACTGCGCCTCAAAGGGAGCGGTCACCAACCTCACTCGAGCGATGGCCCTTGACCATGCTTCGGAGTCGATCCGCATCAACGCCATCTGTCCTGGCTCGGTCGACACCCCGATGTTGGTGTCGGAACACCCCGAGGGGCGCACTGCCGCTGACGTGTTTGCGTCAAACCTGGCCTCGATCCCTGAGGGGCGGATTCCTGACCCAGTCGAGGTGGCCGACCTTGCGCTCTTCTTGTGCTCGAACGCCAGCCGCCATATCAATGGGGCAAATCTCTCGCTCGACGGCGGATACACGGCGAAATGATGGACTTCACGGGAACCACTGCCATCGTCACGGGCGGCGCTCAGGGGATCGGTCGAGCCATTGCCGATCGGCTCGCCGCTGATGGAGCTGATGTCATCATCGGTGACCTCCATGACCCCGGCGACCTCGGCGATCGGCAGCGCTATGTCGAACTTGATGTGCGTTCGGAGTCCTCAGCGAACGCGTTCGCCGCAGCGTGTGGTGATGGCATCGGCGTGCTGGTCAACAATGCCGGGATCATGTTCGAGGCATCGATTGCTGAGCAAACGACCGAGCAGTGGGACATGGCGATGGCGGTAAATCTTCGTGGTCCGTGGCTGATGACCAAGGCCTTGCTTTCGCGACTCAGCAAACGCGGCGGAGCGGTGGTGAACATCGGGTCGATTGAGGGTATTGGCTCGAATCCCCTGCATACGGCCTACTCGGCCTCCAAAGGAGGTGTACATGGCCTGACGGCGGCCATGGCGGTCGACCTCGGGCCGATGGGCATTCGCTGTAACGCGGTGGCCCCAGGGTGGATCGACACGGCTCTCAACAAGGCCTACATCGAACGGCTCGACAATCGCGACGAGGCGATGGCTGAGCTTGCGATGTTGCATCCTGTCGGCCATGTCGGCGACCCAGCTGACGTCGCCGCTACCGTGGCATTTCTGGCCAGTGAAGACGCTCGATTTGTCTCCGGTCAGGTCATCGTCGTTGATGGGGCCCGAACCGTGAAGCTGAGCCTGCCACCAAGTCTTTCGCCTCAGAGGTGAGTGTCTGCCCACCTCGAGGGTTCAGCCCGGGCCACAGATGTCATGGTTCAGAGTTTGGCTAGATAGTCCATCGTTGTCTTTCTCGACGTGCGGCCGGGATGCGAAATACCGGGTAGCGCTGACGGCAATGAAAGCAATTCCCGTCTGGTGGGAATGGCTTGCATCAATTCCCGTCAACCGGTATGTTCAGCTCCGTATGGGATCGGTACAGAGCGTTGATCGGGCACTCGATCTTCTGAGCGAGGTTGGTCGAGAGCCGGGTGGCCTGGTTGATCTCGCGGGTCGGGTTGGTCTGGCAACGAGTACTGCCGCTCGCTTGCTCGCCACACTGGAACATGGGGGCGCGATCCGGCGCGGTGACGATGGTCTCTACGAGATCGGCCCACTCATCCAGGGGATGACGGCACGATCAGAGAGTGGACAGCGTCTTGAAACTTTGGTTCACCCGCATCTGGTTGAGCTCTCCACCGAACTCGGCGAAGCAATGTGTTTGGCAATTGCCTCGGGCTACGACACCGTCACTGTTGATCAGGTCGACGCCCCCAAGCCGATCCAAGCGGAGAACTGGACAGGTACCAGGGTTCCTCTTCACGCCGGCGGTGCGGGACTCGTGGTCATGGCTACCTGGGCCGACGAGGAGATCGAAAACTATCTCTCGGGTGAGCTCGTTGCCTGCAACGACAATACCGTCGTCGATCCCGACCGACTTCGCTCTCGTATCCGTCAGTCACGTATGCGGCGAGTGATGTGGACCCATGGTGAATACGTGGAAGGCTTGTCGTCTGCGTCGGCGGCCATCGCCGACGCCAGTGGTCGGGCCGTCGGCGCGCTTTACACCTATGGACCCACATACCGTTACCCCGCGCCTGGTGAAGCCGACCTCGTTGCCAGCGTGCTGCTGGAGCGAGCAGACGAAATCTCCGCGCGCCTGGGTGGTCGCCCTGCGGCGATCGAGGCGTCATGAGCGAGCGTCGACGACGTGCCGGCGGCCGACGCGAGCGGCCAACGGGAGCGGTCGCTCCGCCCCAGCGACCATGGCAGCTCTATCGTCGGCCGATCGAGCCGACACGGGTTGTATCTGACGACGAGTTGGAGTCGATCCATCTCGCCTCTCTCGAAGTGCTGAGCACGGTAGGGATGGACTTTCTTCACCCCAAGGCCATAAAGCTCTGGACGAAAGCTGGAGCCCGAGTCGACGGCGATCGGGTCCGGTTTGACCCCGAACTGGTGCTCGAGCTGATTTCCACGGTGCCGCCGGAGTTCACCATGCACGCGCCCGATCCGCAGTACGACCTGCAGATCGGCGGCGACAATGTCGTGTTCACCTCGGTGGCGAGCGCTCCCAACTACGCTGATCGAGCCGGCGGCCGTCGTACCGGCAACCGGGAGGACTTCCGCACACTGCTGAAGCTCTGCCAGCAGCTCAACATCATCCAGAGCCACGCCGGTTACCCGGTGGAACCGGTCGACGTCCACGCCTCGATCCGTCACCTTGAGGCCACCCGAGACATCCTCACGTTGAGCCCGAAGGCGGTGAGCGTGTACTCGCTTGGCGCTCAACGCAATGTCGACTGCCTTGAGATGGTGCGCATCGTGCGCGGTATCAGTGATGACGAGATCGACACCCACCCGATCGTGCACTCGGTAATCAACGTGTCGTCGCCGCTACGGCTCGACACGCCAATGTTGGAGGGGATTCTCCAGTACTCGGCACGTAATCAGGTCATAATTATCACGCCGTTCACGCTTGCCGGAGCGATGGCCCCGGTCACCGTGGCCGGCGCCGTGGTCCAGCAAAACGCCGAGGCGTTGGCTGGTATTGCATTCACCCAACTCGTGCGGTCGGGGGCTCCAACTATCTACGGCGGCTTCACGTCAAATGTCGACATGCAATCGGGGGCGCCCGCGTTTGGAACCCCGGAGTACATCCAATCGGCGATGCTCGGCGGTCAACTCGCCCGCCGCTACGGCTTCCCCTATCGCTCATCCAACGTATGTGCAGCCAACACCATCGATGTGCAGGCAGGGTACGAGAGCGCCTTCGCCCTATGGGGAGCGATCATGGGTGGCGCCAACATGGTGTTCCATGGAGCCGGCTGGATGGAGGGTGGTCTACATGCCTCCCCCGAGAAGATGGTGATCGACGCCGACCTGCTGCAGATGGTGGCCACGTTCCTTCAGCCGCTCGTGGTGGACGATGCCACGCTCGCGCTCGATGCGATCGCTGAGGTTGGCCCCGGCGGCCATCACTTCGGAACTCAACACACCCAAGACCGCTATCGCGATGCCTTCTATCGTCCGATGATCTCTGACTGGCGAAACTTCGAGACCTGGGATGAGGCCGGACGGCCCACCTCCTACGACCACGCTGAGCGGGTGATGAACGAACTGCTCGCGACATACGAACAACCACACATGGACGATGCCGTACGCGCCGAACTCGACGACTTCGTTGATCGCCGAATCGCCGAGGGCGGGATCCCCACGGACTTCTGATGATGGATATGGCTGACTGGACAGACGAAACGGCGTGGGCCGGAACGCGTGCGCCGCTACGAGAGTCGACGGGGCTTAACCCGTCGGCGTACGTCGATGAACGCTTCTTTGCTTTGGAACAGGAACTGGTCTTCGAACGGGCATGGGTCATCGTCGGGACCGCTCCTGAGGTAGCGGAACCCGGCCGCATGCTGGTGCGTTCGGTTGGGACCAAGTCGATCCTGATCACTCGCGACACCGATGGTGAGCTACGCGGCTTTCTCAATACGTGCCGCCACCGAGGCACGGAATTGGCCGACAGCGACTGTGATATCGCCGGTACGATCCGCTGCCCCTATCACCGATGGGGTTATGGCATCGACGGCACGCTCGTGGCCACACCGTTCTTCGACGAGGTGCCGCGCCAGAACTTCGACAAGGCCGACTATTCGCTGCATTCGGTACGAGTCGACACTTGGGGACCGCTCCTGTTCGCGTGCCTCGACGCCGAGACTCCGTCCTTGACGGAATGGCTGGGGGATCTCCCCGAACGGATGAGCGGCTATGGCTTCGATGACTGGCGAATCCAAGAGGAGGCAACGCTTGAGATCGGTGCCAACTGGAAGCTCATCTCGGAGAACTTCCAGGAGTACTACCACCTCACCTGGGTCCATCCGGAGCTAGCAAAGGTCAGCAGGGTAAACGATCACTACCGCTATCAGGGTTCGGGCATGTACTGCGGCCAGACCACCACACCTGTGTCGGGGGATGATCGTGACGACTGGCTGGTATTGCCAGCCGCCGACGGCCTCAATGCATCTGATGCAGAGAGCGGGCGTCACATCGCCATCTATCCGAACGTGATCTTCTCCGTGCTGCCAAATCACGTGTTCGTGATGCGACTCGATCCAATCGCCCCCGGCGTAACCCGTGAGACGTGTACATTCCTGCTCCCTCCTAGCACCACGAGCGTGTCGCATGAAGAGATGACACCAACACGCGACTTCTGGTTCGACATCAACAATGAAGACATCGATATTTGTGAGCGCGGCCAGCGCGGTCTGACCCGCGGCCGAATTGCTGCTGGGCCGCTGGCCCCCCGTTTCGAAGAGCCATTGCACCGGTTCCACAACATGCTCGCTGATTGCATGACCGCCGAGTCTCTCGCAACTGGCCTCACTATTCCCCCAGGCGACGACGGCTCGGAGGAGTCGCGCCTCGGCACAGGACTCAACCCCGCTCCACCAACGATCGAGATCAGTTCATGAGAAATTCAGCACAAGTCGTAGTGATTGGTGGAGGCGTCGTCGGCGCCTCCGTCTTGTATCACCTGACCAAGGCAGGCTGGACCGACGTCATGTTGCTCGAACGCGCCGAATATACGGCCGGTTCGACATGGCACTCGGCCGGTGGCATGCACACACTCAACGGCGACCCCAACGTCGCCAAACTCCAGCAGTACACGATCCAACTGTACGAGGAGATCGAGAAGGAATCGGGCATGGACACATCCATGCACATCACCGGGGGGGTGATGTTGGCTGACACGCCGGAGCGCATGGATTGGCTCAAGATGAGCCACGCCCGCGGTCGCTATCTCGGGATGGACACCGAGTTGATCTCGGCTGCCGAAGCCAAAGAATTGCTGCCGATCCTCGACGAGCAGTACTTCGTCGGCGCCATGTGGGATGCAAACGAGGGCCACCTCGACCCCAGTCAGATCACCCATGCGTATCTTGAGTGCGCTCGAAAACGAGGGGCAGAAACCCACCGCCATTCATGGGTGCGTGACATGAACCGAGCCTCCGATGGTGGTTGGGATCTGACGGTGTACGACACCCAGTCCGAACAAGACAAGGCAACCGTGCACTGTGAGCACGTCGTCAATGCAGGTGGCCTCTGGGCCCGAGAGGTCGGCCGCATGGTGGGCTTGGAGTTGCCGCTCCTCGCCATGGAACACATGTACCTACTCACCGAGGAAATCTCCGATGTCGTCGACTACAACAAGTCCACGGGCAAGCAACTCATGCACGCCATTGATTTCGGCGGTGAGATCTATATGCGTCAAGAGGGCAACGGCCTTCTACTCGGAACCTACGAGCAGGGCGGCAAGCCCTGGTCCCAGCGCCAGACACCGTGGGACTTTGGTGCCCGGCTACTCACACCTGACCTGGAGCGAATCGCTGATTCGCTTGACATTGGGTTCAAACATTTCCCGGTCTTCGCCGAAGCTGGGATCAAACAGGTCATCAATGGTCCGTTCACATTCGCGCCCGATGGCAACCCGCTGCTTGGTCCGGTTCGTGGCCTTCCCGGCTATTGGTCGGCCTGCGCGGTCATGGCGGGGTTGTCTCAAGGTGGCGGTGTGGGTCTGTCCCTCGCCAACTGGATCACCGAGGGCGATCCGGGCTTTGACATCTGGGGTATGGACGTCAGCCGCTATGGCGATTACGCCACCATGGCCTACACGAACGAAAAGGTGCAGGAGAACTACTCCCGACGCTTCCGCATCACGTTCCCCAACGAGTTCCTCGACGCCGGTCGCAGTATTGCGACCTCGCCCATCTACGACCGTCTGGCCGAACGCAACGCCGTGTTCGGTGACGGCTTCGGCCTCGAGGCGGCGCTGTGGTTCCAAAAGGAGGGCGAGCAACCGGTTGAGGAGATCACCTTTGGCCGTTCCAATGCCTGGGAGCAGGTCCGCGCGGAGACACTTGCAGTCCGGTCCAGCGTTGGCATGTGGGAGACCACCGGCTTCTCGAAATTCCGCTTCATGGGCTCAGGCGCTCGCAGATACCTGGACCGACTGCTCGCCGGTCGTATCCCCAACCCGGGTCGGATGTCGCTCACCCCGATGACCAATCCAGCTGGAAATCTGATCGGCGATCTCACTGTTGCCACACTCGGTGCCGCGCTGGGAATCGCTGACGGCCCTGAGACGACAACCACAGGTGGAGCCACTGGCAATGTCCGTCACGGCGAGGAGTTCATCTTGTTCGGCTCGGGCATTGCCGAGCGTTACTACGAACGCTGGTTTGATCAACATCTGCCATCCGACGGCTCCGTGCGATACGAGACCCTCGGATTCGAGATGACCGGTCTGTCGATTGCCGGCCCGAACGCCCGTGCACTCCTCGAAAAAGTGACCGGTGCCGACGTCAGCCAGAACGGCATGCGGTTCATGTCGTTCACGGAGATCAACATCGGCCTCGCCCCCGTGTGGTGTGGACGTGTGACATTCACCGGTGACCTCGGCTACGAGTTCTGGATGCCCGCCCGCTACCAGCGCTACGTCCATGAGCAACTCATGGATGCTGGGGAGGAGTTCGGACTGCGTATGTTTGGTCTGCACGCCCTCAACTCGCTGCGACTCGAGAAGGGCTTTGGTTCGTGGGCGCGGGAGTATCGCCCTATCTATGACCCATTCGAGGCCAACCTCGGTCGCTTCATCCAGATGGACAAGGACTTCATCGGCCGTGACGCCATCGCATCGAAGTACGCCGAAGGGGGTCTGGGCGCATCAGTGGCGCTCTTGACCTTCACCGTTGAGAGCGACGCCGGACGCGAGGGGGTCGACGTGATCGGCGATGAGCCGATCTGGCACGATGGCGGTGTCGTGGGTTGGGTCACCTCTGGCGGCTATGCCCACCACAGTGAGGTCAGCGTGGCCATGGGTTATGTGCCTGCCGCTCTGGCTGAGTCTGACGGCTTGTTCGAGATCGAGATCATCGGGGAGCGAAGGACCGCCACCCGTATTGAGGGCTGCATCTGGGATGTAGCCGCCGAGCGGATGAGGGGCTGATCAATGCCGGGTCGAATTCGTCGCTCAGTTCAACAGGCCCTCGATGGCACGCCTGAGGTTGCCTACGCGGCTGGAGATGGTCATCACCTCGCCATCGGTCCAGGCGAGGCGCTGACCAGTCAGTGGATCGCGGCTGGCCTCGAGTTGCCTGATCTTGCCGCCATGCGCCGGTATCGGGTGCAACGGATTCAGCAGAAGCTTCAGGAGATGGACTATGGCGGCATCGTACTGTTCGATCCGCTCAACGTTCGCTATGCCACGGATTCCACCAATATGCAGCTCTGGGTCATGCACAACGGGGCCCGCTACGCATTTGTCAGCGCGGCGGGTCACGTCATCATCTGGGACTACGAGAACACCGAGTTTCTCTCGGGCCACAGTGAGGTGGTTGACGAGGTGCGCCCGGCCATCGGCTCGACGTTCTTTCTCGGCGGCAATCGCTACGAGGAAAAAGCGATGCGCTGGTCCGCGGAGATGATCGAGGTCATCGAAGAACATTGCGGCGCCGGTGCCCGCATCGCCGTCGACCAGTGCCACCGCATCGGCTACCAGGAGCTGGCCAAGGCTGGGATCGAGGTTGGCGAGGGCGGCGAGGTCATGGAACTTGCCCGCGAGATCAAGAGTGTCGACGAGATCAAGGCAATGCGTTGTGCGGCCCACGCTTGTCAGACGACCATGGGGGAGATGCGCGATGCCATGCAGCCGGGGATGACCGAACGTGAAGTATGGGCCATGTTGCATGCCGGGAATATCGCTCGAGCCGGCGAGTGGATCGAAACTCAGATCTTGTCATCTGGTCCACGCACCAACCCTTGGATGCAGGAAGCGAGTGCTCGGGTGCTCGAGAACGGCGACATCCTCGCCTACGACACGGACCTCGTTGGCGCATACGGAATGATGATCGACATCAGCCGTACCTGGGTCGTCGGTGACAAGAGGCCGACCGCCCACCAGCAAACGCTCTTCGACATGGCCCACGACATGATCGATGGAAACGCACAGCTGCTCACACCAGGTAGAACATTCCGTGAGCTCACGTTCGATTCGTACGTTCCGCCCCGCGAGAAGTACCGGCACTACTCGGTGATCTACCACGGCGTTGGTCAGTGTGATGAATACCCGGCCATCTACATGCCATGGAGTTGGGATGAATGGGGCCACGATGGGGTCCTGCAACCCGGCATGGTTCTCACCTCGGAGAGCTACATCGGTTCCCGCGATGGTGGCGAGGGCGTGAAACTCGAAGACCAGTATCTGGTTACCGACAACGGTCCAGAACTTCTCACGGACTTCCCGATCGGACTGGTCTGAGTCGCGCCGATCGGCCCGGCATCATGTGTCGAGTCGACCTGCGGTTTCATCGCCGGAGCGGGCGACGGTGGTATCAGGATCATCGGTCATGCCGTAGCTGTTCCACGGTGTGAATCCACACAGTGTCAGCAGTTCAGGAGACATGGTGTCACGGATCTCCGAGCGCATTCCGTAGGTGAGGTTGGCGAGACCGCGCATGATCGGGGCGCAATAGTACGTGACAATGCCGAAGCGTGGGTGGTCGGCGGTGTTGAGTCCGGCTGCGTGCCAGGTGCGGCCCTCCCAGACGAGCACGGATCCGGCCGGCGCTTCGATTGGGACGGCGGGATAGAGGCGGGACGGGTCAGGTAGACAGCCGCTCAGATGACTGCCAGGAACAATTCGGGTTGCCCCGTTGGCAATAGTGAAGTCGCTCGCCATCCACATCATGTTCATCGCGAGCGGTGGAGCGATCGGCACGCTTGCCGGGGTCGGGTCACCGTAGGGGCCGCTGGTGCGGGTGAGATCGCCCTGGCGGCCATGCGGTGTGCCTGGCGTCACGGGCTGCGGCATCCACCATTGGTCGGCGTGCAGCGGCATCGATTTGTTGCCCGGATAGGTAATGTGCGCATCGAGCGACGACAGCAGATGATCTGCGCCGAGGAGGTAGGTGGCTAGGGCCCGAGCCGCAGGTTGCAGCGCCAACTGTTGAAACTCATCGCCTTTGTTGATGAGTTGGTACACCCACTGGTTGACGTCGTCGCCTTCGGCTTCGGCAGGGTAGCGAAAGTCGAGGTCTTGGCTTCGCTCGGCTCGCGCCTGTGCTGAGATCCGCTCGCGTAGGGCGCTGGCGTCGTCTGGGCTCAAGGCGTCAGCAATGATGCAATACCCGAATTCATCGAGATCGGCGATTTGGCTAGCCTGGTCAGTAGTTGGTTCCGGAAGCGACATGATGCTCAGTCAATCAGAGCATCGGAGCGGACCCGCTCCTGCTCAGCGTCGAGGTGCTCTTGCATCACCCGGCCGAAGAGTTGCTGCGTGCGTTCGACTCGACCGATGACGTCCGCCGCTTCGGTGTACGCAAAGATCGCGGCGTGGCGGGGGCGAGAGTGGGCCGGCACTCGTGACACCTGGTGAAGGCTGTGGCGGCCACGGAAGATCTGCATGTCGCCGGGGCGAAGGTCGAGGGTGTGCACGCCTTCCCGGTCACCCTTGAGAATGCGCTGGATTCGGTCGAATCCTTCGTCGTCGGCGCTGCGGGTGGCCGGATAATATTCAAACAAACCGCCTTCGTTAGCCTCCTGGACGAGCACGGTGACCGCGAAGTCGTTCGTGTCGAAGTGCCAGGTGAAGAGTTGTCCTGGATCGAGGATGTTGGCTGTGAGACCGGCGAGAGGGTCGGCGTAGCAATACAGTTCCGGGATCTCGAGGCAGTCCGCGAGAAACCTGGCGACCGTCGGAGCTCGAAAGATGACGTCAGTGGCACAGCCGGGCTCCCACGAGTCACCGGGGATGAAACCGCTCGAACGTTCCAGGAAGGTGT
Source organism: Acidimicrobiaceae bacterium (assembly GCA_018699415.1). Lineage (GTDB taxonomy): Bacteria > Actinomycetota > Acidimicrobiia > Acidimicrobiales > Aldehydirespiratoraceae > JAACCU01. The sequence continues at coordinate 5,038 of JABIQM010000200.1, read as the reverse complement.
TGGCCGGGTGGTCGGCGGGGAATTCGTTGTTGACGGTCGTGTGGAAGTACGGGTTCATCATCTGGGTGGAGAAGTGGGTCGTGTACTTGCGCTCCATGATCTCGTCGTTGAGCCGAGCAATCGCTTCGGGTCGCACGAGGTCCTTGACGACGGCGCAGCCGACCGTCCTCAGGCTCTCACGAGCGGCGTTCACGGCGGCCAGGTAGCCAGGCGAGTCCGGATTGTGGAGTGGATAGCGGTCAAGATCGATCAGATTTTCGAGGTCATGCTCGGTCATTACGGCCAGTATGCAGTTCAGTACCGATGACGAAAATCCCCCGTTCAGCTCATCCCGCCATTATCTGAAATAATGGCCATATCGTGTCCACGCAGCCGTCTGACCGCCTTCTTCGTATCGTTGTCGTTGCCGCGGAATCGGGAAGCTTCAGCGCTGCGGCGAAGCAACTTGGAATCGGTCAACCGGCAGTGAGCCACGCAGTCGCCGCGGTTGAGGGCTGGCTCGGCCTCAAACTGTTCGACCGGAGCCACGTGGGCGCCGGGGCAACTGCGCAGGGTGAGGGACTGATCGGTCGACTGACGGCCTCGTTCAACGCCATCGATGCCTTGATGGTGGCGAGTCGCGATGTTGCAGACACCCGGCCGGTCACACTCTCGGTCTCGACCTCGCTGGCCACATACTGGCTGGCGCCTCGCTTACCCGAGTTCGAGCGAGCACATCCAAATGTGCCGCTCCGTGTCATCACTACCGACTCCGACGATGGCGTGGGTCGAGACGACGCGGATCTCTGGATCCCGCTCGGACCGGTGACCGACCCTCAACTCCAGTCGGTGGACTTCTGCATCGAGAAACTCATTCCCGTGGCTACGCCGGCCCTGGCCGTGTCGATCGGAGACGGGGCCGGTCCGGGAGCGTTGCTGGCGCAGCCGCTGCTCCATCTCGAGGAGCGCTACTCGCCGCGCTACGACTGGCGGCGATGGTTTGCACACTTCGGCATCGACATGCCAGTGGAGCTTCCAGGTGTGCGCAGCAATGACTACTCGCTCATTCTCCATGCTGCGCTGGCGGGCCACGGACTCGCCCTCGGCTGGAGCCACATCGTCGGCGCCTTGCTGTCCGACGGGAGTCTGGTGGCGGTCGGGCCCGCCGTCGAGACCGGCAGCACCTTCCCTCTCCTGCACCGCGCTGATCGCCCACTGAGCACGGGTGCGGCGGCCCTGTACGCCTGGTTGCTCGCCGAGGTGAAAACGTAAGAGGCAGGGCCCGAAGGCCCTGCCTCTTCAGAATGTCCTGACCCGAGGGCCAGAGCTATTCACGTGGATTAGCCGAGTGCGGCAGCGATCCACTCGTCGCAGAGGTCACGGTTGTCCGCGATCCACTTAGCCGCAATCTCTTCAACCGCGGCCTGTGAGCCGTCGGAAGCGTTGAGATCGACACCGGCGATAGCCATGTCGATCAGCGGCGGGTTGAAGGCGGCGGACAGGGCCACAGCCTCTGGGTTGTCGTCGCCCCACGCCTTGTTGACGGTCACGAGGATATCGGCGGCTTCCCAACCGGTGTTGCAACCGCTGGCGGGAGCAAGACAGGTGTCAGCACCGAGACCGGTGTAACCCTCGCCCTGGTCGTAGCTCTCGCCACCTTCCTTACCCAGCGGGTTGGAGTCATCAAGGATGGTCTCCATGGTCAGCCACATCGTGGTCTCACCCGGGATCGCCTGAGCGAGGTACGCCGTCGGGGTCCAGGTGTAGATGATGGCAGGATCGCCAGCCTGTGCCTTGGTCAGGAACTCGGCGAACATGGCGTCGTAACCAGCCTGGGTCTGCTCCAGGTTGTCCCAACCTGCGAACGCGATCTGCGAAGCCATGATGTCATCACAGGTCCAGTCCTCGGGGCAACCGTAGAACTCACCCTTGCCATTGCCATCGCTGTCGAGTTGGCTCCAGAGAGCCTCGTCAGCGTTGATACCGTCAAGCGAGGTGACGCCATTTTCTTCGGCCCAGCTCTTCGTGACGAGCATGCCTTGCAGGCCACCGCCCGGCATGACCGAGCCTTCGACGACCGTAAGGTTGTCGCCGATCGTGGTGCCGTCGGTCAGATCGCCAGCGTGCCAGCTGTAGTGGCCGGGGTACCAGCTGTTGGCCCAAAGGTCCATGTCGCCGGAAGCCATCGCCTGGTATCCGAGGTCAGGAGCGAACTCAAGGGCGTCAGGGCTCGATACGTCGTAGCCAATCTCCTCCAGCAAGTCATGCAGGATCTGGGCGTGCACATAGCCGGATGACCAGTTGGCGCGGCCCATGTTCACGGACTTGCCTTCACCAGGAAGCGGAGCTTCCTCAGCTGGGGCGTCGTCAGCACTGTCGTCAGCGGCAGCGTCAGATGCACCTGCGTCGGTCGAACCTTCGACATCAGAACCGCATGAGGCTGCAAATACAGCCAAAATAGCGATCAACGCGAGCCAGAAGCTCTTTGATAGTTTCATTTGTTTGGTCCCCTCCTTGGGATATTCATACCAACCGTAAGGCTACAGCGGCTACTGGGCGTAATGTGCCGCGCGCTACGAGTTAAACGTGCCCAGACCTTTCAGACTTCTGCCATTTGGTGGCTCGAGTCGGCGCTTTCTTGGGCGTCATTCGGCCCTACTACGGCTGAGTTGGAGCCGGCATCTCTGTAGATCTTGCGGCGGCGGAATTCTGCGACCACCCCGCGACCACTTGCAAACAGCAGGAATCCGGCAACCAGAGTGACGAATGCACCCACACCGGACAGCGCTCCCGGTTCGGCAACGCGAACCATGCCGAGAATGAAGCCCATCGGTACTGCCATGAGCGCAATGCCGATGCCACAAAGAAGCACCGAAGCCTTCCAACGTGTCACTTCGTCGCGTCCGGTCAAGCCGCTCGCTGGAATTGCTGCCGCCAGTCCGAACACGCCGAGCAACATGGCGAGCAGCCCTAAACCGGGCCCGTCGTCTTCGACGCCGTTGAACACGATACGGGTGTAGCTGCCGCCGGCATCGATCTCAATACCTCGTGTGGAGTCTGCCTGGACAGTGTCAGTCAGGAGATCTGTTACGGCAGCTTCATCAGCGAGTTCTTCGCTATCCTCGCCGCTGGAACCCTCTCCGGCGAGTTCCGCCTGAAATTCGTCCGTGAGATCAAAGTACCAACCGAACTCGGTCTTTGTCTGGGTGTTTCCAGTGAGCAACGCGCCGCCGATAACCAATAGCAAGGCACCGACGGCGCTGCCGATTTGGCTATAGCTGATGGTGAGCGGAAGTGGCTTACGTGATGCATAGGGAGCTCGCAGTGTCGCCATGAGCGCACCGGCGACGGCGACAAACCCACCAATGATGGCAATGTAGACACCGATGCCGTCGGAGTACTCTCCGGCCCCAGGGGCAGCCCGGAGGAACAAATAGCCGAGCGCGGCGCCCGTTACTCCAATGGCGGCGATCAGGGCACCGTCAGCGCCGAGTCGAGGGGTTCCGGTGGCGTAGAGTTCGAGCAGAATCGCGACGGCAGCAATAGCGAAGAGCGCGAGACCGAGGTCCGGGAACGGGCCGAAGCTGGTATCGAGCATGTTGAGAACCCAGATGAGCAGCACCGTAGCGATGATGCCGACAATGGCAAGACCCTGAATGCGAACCATCAGAGTCGCAACCGGTTGTGGAATCGACAAGAGCGGACGCACGGAAGCGAGCAGCGCCAACAGGGCCAGAACAGCGACGAAAATACCGAAGAACGATCCGCCGGAGGCGGAGAGTCCGTTGAAACTCTCGCCTGCGAGATCGAGATCGATGGATCGTCCCCATCCCGACACAAGACCGGTGTCATTTCCCCAGGTCAAGAAGACGGAGATAAGAGCGACCGCACTACCGAGTGCGGTGATCATCAGGCCGGTCCGCTCGGCGGACTCGATAGGAGCGGTTCGCTCGGTGGGTTCCTGCGTGGGGGCTTCGCCTGAGATGGTGCTCGAACGCTCGTCGAGTAGGCCTTCGGGGTCCGAACGATAGCGCCATGCCTGGGAGAGCTTGGCAAAGAAACTGATGCCATCGTCGTCTTCGGACTGGGTGATGCGGTCGAAGGTGACCGCAACGAGGAAGAAGGCCAAGCCACCGCCAGCGGCAAGCCGCAAGTCGAAGTTGTTGATGGCACGGAACAGCAACTTGCCGAGCCCTCCGGCGCCCATCAGCGCGGCAATACCGAGCATGGCAATTGACAAGAGCAACGTCTGGTTCAAGCCGGTGAGGATCGCAGGGCGGGCAAGAGGAAGCTGCACATCAGTGAGGACTCGCAGTTCGGAGGCGCCGTAGGCCCGCGCTGCTTCGACGACATCCTCGGGCACCTGCCTGATGCCGAGGTTGGTCAGGCGCACAATCGGCGGCAGAGCGAACACCATGGTCACCATGGTCGCCGAAACCTCACCGATGCCAAAGAAGAAGATAAACGGCAGCATGTAGACGAACGAGTGCACGACCTGCATGGCATCGAGCGCCGGTCTGACCACTGTCCAGACTGCATCTGCACGGCCGGAGAGAATGCCCAGCGGAATGCCGATGATCGCGCACACCAGAACGGAAACCAAGATCATGCCGATCGTTCGCGACGTCTGGAACCAGAAGTCGCCCGAGATCGTGCCCGTTCCCAAAAAACCGCAGGTTGCGAGCATCGCCGCAGAGCTCAGGCCGACACGAGTGTTGCGGGCGATCGAGCCGATGATGAATACGGCGATGACCACCCACAACCACGGGATGGTGGTGATCGAGTCCCGTCCGACCCGGTCGCTCAAGATCAGGTTGAACAGGGTGGAAAATGGCCATTCGACCATGTCGCCAATCTGTGCCGTAACCGGGTTGAACTGTGCCCATTCGATGAACTGGACAAACCACTCGCCGAACGGCAGCGTGAAACTACCGGGCCACTCGTTGTTAAAAAACCCGAGTCCGCGCGCCCGCTCAGCAGCAGTTTCTGCCTCAGCGGCTGTCTGGAAGAAGGCCATTACATGAATACCTCACGCTCGAACCCGTCGATAAGTCGTTCG
>JABIQM010000214.1 GCA_018699415.1 Acidimicrobiaceae bacterium | reverse complement strand
GAGCGAACTGGTGGCCGCTACGGCTTCCAGGCAATGTGTGAAGGTGGCGGTCTCGCCAACGCAACGATCATTGAAAGGATCGATTCCTGATGCCACGTATGAACCTGGAGGGCAGCTCCTCCATTGTCACCGGCGGTGCCTCCGGCATCGGTGAAGCCAGTGCGCGGCAACTTCGCGCCGCAGGTAGCCATGTCGTAATCGCCGACCTCAACCAAGAGAAGGGTGAAGCTGTCGCCTCCGAACTCGGCGGCCTCTTTGTCAAGTGTGACGTCTCGTCTATCGAAGATGCCGATGCTGCTGTCGCGGCGGCTTCAGAGATGGGGCCGTTGCGTGCGCTCGTCAACTCCGCTGGCCTCGGCTACGCCGGTCGTACCATCGACCGCAACAACGTGCCGATGGATCTGTCGAAGTTTGAATTCGTCATCAGGGTCAACCTGATCGGCTCGTTCAACATGCTCAGCCGGTCGGCCGCCGCCATGGCGCAGACCGATCCGGTTGACGAGGACGGTTCCCGGGGCGCCATCGTCAACATGGCATCAGCCGCTGCGTTTGACGGCCAGATTGGCCAGTGTGCCTATTCGGCTTCGAAGGGTGGAATTGTCGGCATGACCTTGCCGATCGCCCGAGACCTCAGTGCTGTCGGCATTCGTGTCAACACAATCGCCCCTGGTTTGATCGACACGCCGATCTATGGCGAGGGCGAGCAATCCGACGCGTTCAAGGCACATCTCGGGCAGTCAGTGCTGTTTCCCAAGCGCCTTGGCTCCGGGGAAGAGTTGGCGTTCGGTGTGATGGAGTGCATCACCAACCCGTACATGAACGGCGAGACAATCCGTCTCGACGGTGGCATCCGGATGCCACCGAAATGAGCGGCGACATCGTGTCAGAAGATGCTGTCCTCCTAGAACGCCGCGGACGCGTGATGATCATCACGCTGAATCGGCCCGACCAGATGAACGCCATCAACGGCGCTCTGTCCAACGGCCTGTGGAGCGCTGTCCAAGAACTCAACGCCGATTCCGGTCTAACGGCCGGTGTCCTCACGGGTAACGGCCGCGGCTTCTGTTCCGGGATGGACCTGAAGGCGTTCGCCCGTGGCGAAGACATCGGCCCGATGATGGATTTCATTCAGGCTGGTGCTGAGAAGCCACTGATCGGCGCAATCGAGGGCTTCGCCATTGCTGGGGGATGCGAACTCGCGCTCTCCTGTGACCTTCTGGTTGCCGCTGAGGGAGCCAAATTCGGGATCCGTGAAGTCAAGGTTGGCCTGTTTGCTGCGGGCGGTGGCCTGATGCGACTCCCAAGCCGAGTCGGCTACTCCAAGGCCATGGAGATGGCGATCACCGGTGACAACATCACCGCCGAGGAAGCTCTGGCGGCAGGGATGCTCGCCCAGGTCACTCCCGTTGGCGGGGCCGTTGAGGCCGCGATCGCGTTGGCAGAACGGGTGGCGAAGAACGCGCCGCTGGCCGTTGCTGCGTCGAAGCAGATCGTCAAGGCAGCCAGTCAGGGCTACGACGAAGCCGAGTTGTGGGAGATGCAGGGTCCGCTGCAGGCCAAGGTCTTCCGCTCAAACGATGCCAAGGAAGGCCCGACGGCGTTCGCAGAAAAGCGCGAACCCAACTGGACCGGCACTTAGCTCGTTGCGATGACCGGCTCCTCATTGAATGTGGGGAGCCGGTTTCGTGTGGCGACTGCCGCGCCGAGGAGTGGGACGCCGCACCAGACGAGCGCCGCTGTGCGGAAGCTGCCAGTGGCTGATTCGGTCAACGCGAGAGCGATGGGGCCTGCCGCTGAGGCGAGCACGCCCATGAACGTCATGGCACCATGAATCGACCCGATGTGTTTGGTGCCGAACCACCCCGGCACCAGCGCAGAGCTGATCGTGCGACTGACACCGCTGTAGAACCCGAGCACGCAGGCATACCCAATCACGGCTGGAGTCGAGGAGACGCTGCCGGCAAGCAGAAGTGTCAGCGACAAGAGGGTCAGCCCAACGGCGGGTGCGTACCGGCTGCCGACCCGGTCGAGAACGAAACCTGAGAGCGGCGAGCCGAACGCTGTCCCGAGCACCTGCGGGAGGAACATGATGGCTGCGTTGGTCTGGGAGAATCCCGACTCGCCGAGCAGGGAGATCTGATGAAAGTTCACTCCTGTGACCAGCATCGATCCAATTGCCGTAGATCCGGCGAGAATCCAGAACGCCCGAGTACCCATTGCCGTTGATCGGTCGACGCCCCACATTGCAATGTCCGCGCTGTCGTTGTTGGGCGTGATGCCATCGACGTGTTGGCCGACCGCGGATGGACGGTCGATCATGCCGAACCATGCGATAGGTATCACGATCATGGCAACCGTGGCGGCGGCAAAGAGCCAGGCTTGCCGCCAGCCGAACTCGCCGATGGTAAACGTCAGCGCCACTGGCACAGCGGCCATCAGCGCTGATGAGGCTGTGAGCACGACCCCGAGTGCAAGACCTCGTTTCTGCTCGAACCACAGCGAGACCGACACAATCCCGACGAGGGACAGGCTTCCCTGCCCGAGCATGCGGATGAAGACGAAGCCAGCAGTGAGACTGATGATTCCCTGCACACCCGACATCGCCACGAGCGCGAGCGAAAAGAGCACGGCGATCATCGTCATGGAGCGGCGCACGCCATAGCGGTCGACCCAGCTACCAACGCTCGGCATCATTAACGAGCCAGTGAGGGTGCCGATGGCGTAGCCACCAGCGATCGCGTTCTTCGATAATTCGAGATCGTCGGCGAAGTGGTCGATGAACACGCTTACGCCAATGGTCTGGCCGGGGCCGGTGAGGCCAAGAACGACGATAGCAAATGCCGCTATCCGCCATCCCGAGAAGCGGGTTTGCATCGCTGGAGCCTACGGATGGCGGTCGACGGCGAGGCGTGATCTACTCACCATCGTGTATTCCCCTGAAGTAATTGATGCCGTGGTTTTCGATATGGGTGGCGTCTTCATCGTTCCCGATCCCGTCGTCCTCAACCGCGTCCTCTTGTCGCACGGTGTGAGTGCTGCTCTGACGGGCGAAAATGCGGCGCAGCGTCACTATGCCGGAGTGCGGGCGATGACTGAACTGCTGGCGCACACTGACGTTCGTGAAGGGAATCTTGACGTTTGGGAGCACTACGACAGGGCGTATTTCGGCGTCGCTGGAATCGATGGCGACGATCTAGATGTGGCGATCGGTGCTCGCCGCGAGCTTCGCGCTCAGGGTGAAGGCGAACTCGTCTGGCGCCATCCACTTGCGGAGAACATCGCTGGCTTTGCTCGGATTGCCATGTTGCGACCCGTTGCGATTGTGACGAATAACAATGGCACTGCCATCCAGCAGTGCCTCGATCATGGGATTTGTCAGGTCGGCGAGGGGGCGTTGCCGCAGGTTGCCGCCATTGTCGACTCAGGTGTCCTGGGCATCTCGAAACCAGACCCACGGATCTTTGAGCCTGCGATCGAAGCATTGGCCACCACTGCCGGACGTACGTTGTACGTGGGCGACACAGTGCACGCCGACGTACGCGGTGCACAGGCCGCGGGCATGCCTGTCGTGCAGCTCGACCCATTCGACTATCACGACGACCACGATCACTGGCGCCTTCCGGGTCTGCATGCTCTGGCCGACCATCTCGCATGAGAATGAACACACCTCGTCTGAGTGCCGCCGCGGCTCGGCGGATTTCGCTCGGCGCTCAAGGCTTCACTGACCCCCGCCCGGGTGGTCGTGTCGATCGGCGTCACCTACGCCGGGTGATGGGTCGCCTCAACTATCTCCAACTCGACTCCGTCCCGGTGGTGATGCGCACGCAATACATGCCGGCGTTCTCTCGCCTCGGCCCGTATGACCCCGATCTACACGACCGAATTGCGTACAAGGACGATGAGTGGATCGAAGCTTGGTGCCATGAAGCGTCACTGATCCCGGTCGAGGATGAGCCTCTCCTGCGCTTTCTGAAAGATCGTGCGCGTAGGGGGGAGACCTGGGGTGGGTTAGTCGAGTTTGCGGCCAAGGAGCAGGCCTACATTGACGAGGTTCGGGCTCAAATCCGGGAACGGCCGCTTGCCCCTGGCGAGCTGACCGATCCGCGCCCGCGTGAGGGCGAATGGTGGGGGAGTCGTTCGCTCGGCTCGCTGGCGCTTGACTGGATGTTCCGAGTTGGAGAGGTGGGGATCCGTCGCAAGCCAGGTTTCGTGAAGGAGTTTGATCTGATGGAACGGATCGTGCCGGAGGAGATCCGTAATTCGCCGACACCGAGTGAGCGGGATGCCACGCGCGAACTGCTGCGCCGCGGCGCCAAAAGCCTCGGCGTCTTCTCCCTTCCTGAGTTGATCGACTATCACCGTGTGCCCAAGAAGGCCGGTCGGCTGCGGGCACTGGAACTCATTGAAGAAGGGGAGTTCGCCGAGGTCTCCGTTGATGGCTGGGACCGCCGGGCATACGTGCACCCGGAAGCGGCTCGGCCCCGAACGGTCAACGCGTGCACACTGCTTTCACCGTTCGACCCGGTGGTATGGCACCGTGAGCGCGCCAAGCGGCTCTTTGACTTCGAGTACAGGATCGAGATTTACGTTCCCCGGCCGAAACGGACGTACGGCTATTACGTACTGCCGTTCCTGCTCGGCGACAAGATCGTCGGCCGCGCCGATCTGAAGACTGATCGAACCGATGGTGTACTCCGAGTGCTGGGTGCGTTCAGCGAGCCTGGCAACGACCGAGACGCCGTGATCGAAGGAATGCGAACGGCGCTCGATGACCTCGCTCAGTTCGTCGGTGTCCACGATTGGATCGTGTCCGGCCATGCTGGTGATCTGATCGCTGACCTAGGGAGACACTGATGTTGAACGCTGACTTCAACGCGGCGCTTGATGTTGCCAACGAACTCGCTCGAGCATGGCTGGCTGGGACCGACGAACGTCCGGTCACGCCGCTGGCGGATGCTGCGACCGTGTGCGCCTCACTTCCCGATGCCCTCCCCTCAACTGGGATGGAACCGGCCGCCGTTCTTCGAGAGTTGGCCGCCTGTGCTGAGCCAGGCTTGGCGGGAACAGGGTCAGGCCGTTATCTGGCGCTCGTCACCGGCGGCGTGCTGCCGTCGGCGCTTGGAGCCGACTGGTTGGTCTCGGCATGGGATCAGAACGCATCATTTGGAGAGCTCTATCCGGCCGCTGTTGCGATCGAGCACGCAGCCGGACGCTGGATCCTTGACCTTCTCGACCTCCCCGAGGAGAGTGCGGTCGGATTTACCACCGGCGCTCAGGGCGCGAATACCGCGACCTTGCTCGCCGCTAGAAACTCGGTCCTTGCCGCGCATGGCTACGACGTCGAGGCTCGCGGCCTCCAAGGCGCCCCCCGGGTCAACATTGTGGTGGGCGAGGAACAGCATTCGACCGTGTTTCGTTCGCTGCGTTTCTCGGGACTGGGTGCGGATACAGCGATCCGGATTCCGACCGACGAACGCGGACGCATGATCCCCTTGGCGCTCACGGCCGCGCTCGAACTGCTCGACGGGCCAACGATCGTCTACGCCCAGGCCGGCAACGTGAATGGTGGCGGATTCGATCCCATCGCCGAGATAGCCGACATCGTCGATGCCCATCGCGGCCGACGGAGCGTCGATGACACCTGGTTCCATATCGACGGAGCCTTCGGGCTTTGGGTTCGGGCCGGTCATCGTCACCGGTCACTCGCCGATGGAAGCGAGCGCGCCGACTCGTGGACCTGCGACGCGCACAAATGGCTCAACGTCCCATATGACTGTGGCATCTCGATTGTTCGTGATCCCCAGGTGCTCGCTCGTGCCATTGGCCTTCAGGCTGCCTATCTGCCTGAACCCGGGGGGATCCCCAACCCGGTCGATCTGGTGCCGGAGGCATCACGGCGCGCTCGTGGTATTCCTGTCTGGGCTGTAATCCGTGCGCTCGGTCGCGATGGAGTGGCCGACCTGATTGACCGTGGTTGTGATCGAGCCGCGGAACTCGCAAACCGGTTGCGAGATAGCGCGGGCATCCATGTTCGCGCGGCTGAGATCAATCAAATCATCATCGGATTCGATGCCACCCCAACGCGCTCAGCGCATGAACGTACGCAGGACGTACTCGCCGCCGTGGTTGCTGAAGGCGACTGCTACCCGAGTTCTACGGTCTGGAAGGGCGAGTTCGGGATTCGGCTGTCTGTGTCGAACTGGCGCACCGATGAAGACGACATCGGCACCATCGTCGCGTCAATCGAACGGGCCGTGGCCGGATCAACCTGACTCCGCACGACGGCGTTCAGAAGTTCTTCAGCGCCGAGGTGAGAAGACGACCAGTCTCAACGCTGGTACCCATCGTCTCCATGAATGGAAACTGACTACGGTTGTGCCATGAGTCAGAACGTTCCTCTCGACGAACTAGAAGCCGTCTCCACCTCGTATGGAGATGCTGCCTACGCAGTGGTCAACAGCACCGTGGGAGCACCCAGAGTGACTCATGTACGAATTCGATTTGTGAGTGAGTCGATTGAGATCGTGCTAGGGCGCGGCGCCGCGACGGCAGTTCGCTCGAACCCTTCGATGTCTCTCGTGTGGCCTGCCACGGACAATCAGTCGATGAGCCTGATCGTCGACGGTCAGGCGGAGGTTTTGGAGGAACCGGCACCTGAGACAGTGGTGCGGGTACGCGTGACGGGTGCCGTACGCCATCGACCTGCTCCATGAGTTTCACCTGATCGACCTGGACAGAATCAGATTTCCGGTCGATCGAGAGTGGTTCTCAACGCCTATTCAGATGGGTAGGTCACCGGTGGCGCAGTTGGCCGTGTCGGGTAGTCCGGGTCGTCAGACTCGATGGGCGCAGTTGGCCGTGTCGGGTAGTCCGGGTCGTCAGACTCGATGGGCTCAGGCAAGTCGTTGGGCAAGGTAGTCGATGTCGTTGTTGACGCAGGCTCTGTAGTCGGCGTCGTTGTTGACGCAGGCTCTGTAGTCGGCGTCGTTGTTGACGCAGGCTCCGTGCTCGACGTG
>JABIQM010000104.1 GCA_018699415.1 Acidimicrobiaceae bacterium | reverse complement strand
ATACCAACGACGGATGCCTTGCCGTAGCCCTCGAGTCGCTCGCCGGTGACATTGAGGATCATGTCGGTCAGGAGCGTGCCAAGTACGGGGCCGTGATCACGGATCGCGGGCCGGAGGTCCTCTACCCAGCCGAGCCCGAACCACGGATTGCGAATGACGACGAGAGCGGCGACGAGCTCGGTCGGGTCATCGACAGTCTTGCCGCCCTCCTCATAGGTGGTTTGGTGGTGCAGTAATGTTCGGCGAATTTGGGGCGGCATCAAGAAAACTCCGGTATGACGTGATCGATGAAGGTCTGCAGCGAACGCTGTTGACTATCCATTCCCCGTCTCATTGAGATGTACGAAGGGGCGTGCCTAACAGCATCGTTGACGCAGACAGTGGTGTGGCGCATGAGTGCCCATTGGCCGTCGAGACGCCCGTCAGGATTTGAGACGGGTTGGAGTTGACGGGTTATTGTTTTGTCATTGCTATTGTAGATTAAATGACAGCATGTCATGCTGTGGCGATGAGGGCAGCGGACGCACCGGTGAAGCTGGATGTCGAGTCGTTGCGCGTCTTTCGCGAAGTTGTGGCGTCCGATGGGTTCACGGCTGCGGGTGAACGGCTCGGGATAACGCAGTCAGCGGTCTCGCACAAGATCCGCCGGCTCGAAGAACGCATTGGCATGGAGTTGATGCGACGTGAGGGGCAGAGCGTCATCCTCACCGCGGATGGGCGTGATCTGCTGGCTCACGCTGACGAGATCATCGATGCCCACGACAAGGCCGTCGACTACTTCCAACGTAGCGAGCTCACTGGCACGGTGCGACTCGGCTGCAACGAGGAGGTGGCGGCCACTCAGCTAGCGGATGTGGCGAGTCGATTCCGGCGCACCCACCCCGACGTCTCGCTCGAGATTCGCGTCCAGGACTCGGCGTATGTGGCCGACTGGCTCGACGGCGGCGAGATAGACGTCGCCTTGATCCAGGTACTCGATGTCGACGACGCGGTTCGATCGACCGACGAGGTTTGGCGTCGCGACCAGCTGCGGGTTGTGCAGGGCAAGATCGCCGATTTCGATGATGTCGCAACAGTGCCGCTCATCTCGTTCGGCCCACGGTGCCTGTACGAGCCGTGGCTCACGACTGAACTCGACGCGAGCGGACGAGCGCATCGCCACGCCATGGAATGCCCGAGCATCCAGGGGGTTCAGGCCGCCGTTGAAGCTGGGCTAGGTATCGCAGTCTTGAATACACCGAATCTCACCGAAACCATGAGGCCATGGGCTGGACTCGGTTCGCTCGAGTTGCCGGCCGTGGCGTTCGTGCTTCGCACTGCGGCTTCTCAGGCAAGCAGCGAACTCGTCGATGCCCTCCGACATCATCTTTCCGCTGCCCTCAGTAATCAGAGAGCTCGCCTATGACCGAAACCGCAACGTACGGCATGCGGCGAGGCAGGGGTGCGCGTCGCGAGGCTCGCACCGCCTACACCCAACGGTTCTTGCCGGAGATGGATCGCGGTATCCCGTACCTCGACATGCTGCTCGACGAGCAGGTCGATGTGGTGCACAACGCCACCATGAAGCTGCTGGAAACCACAGGCATTGAGTTCCGTGACGATGAGTCGATTGCGTTGTGGCGTGAAGCTGGTGCATCTGGAGGCGTTCAGATCGACGGGTATCGGGTGCGGATCGACCGCGAGTTCCTGATGGACCTCGTGGGCAGAGCACCGAGCGAATACACGATGGTGGCCCGCGACCCGGAGCGCACGGTCACGCTAGGTGGCCGCAAGTCGATCTTCACTCCCGCCTATGGCGCGCCCTTCGTGCTTGACCTCGACGGCACGCGTCGAAGCGCCACGCTGGATGACTTCGACAACTTCGCCAAGATTGCCTATATGACTCCGGCAATGCAGATGACGGGCGGTGTGCTGTGCGAGCCGATGGACGTCGCTGTGCCACACCGGCACCTGCGCATGACATACAGCCTGATGAAGCACTCGACCAAGCCATTCATGGGTGCAGTGACGTCTCGGGAACGGGCCAAAGACAGCCTGGCCATGGCAAACATTCTCTTTGGCGAGGAGTTCGTCGACCACAACACGGTGATGACATGTCTTGCCAACGGCAACTCGCCGCTGGTGTGGGATGCCACCATGCTCGACGCGGTCAAGGTCTACAGCGGCGCCAATCAAGCAATGCTCTTCAGCCCGTTTGTACTTGGGGGGGCATCGACGCCGGCATCCACGATTGGCTCGGTCGTGCAGATCAATGCTGAAGCCCTCGCCGGCGTGGCGTTCTCCCAGATCGTGCGGGCCGGTTCGCCCGCCGTCTACGGCCAGTGGCTGGCGACCGTGTCAATGAAGACCGGTGCACCGATGGCGGGTACGCCCGAGATTGATCAGATGAACCTGCTTGTCGGTCAACTGGCCCGCTACTACGACCTGCCGTGGCGGTGCTCGGGTATGTGCTCGGCATCGAAACAGGTCGATGCCCAGGCCGGGTATGAGGCAGCGCGCAATATGTACGGCGTGGTGCTGGCTGGCGCGAACTTCGTGCTGTCCACCACCGGTTACCTTGAGTCGGCTCTGTGCCAGAGTTACGCCAAGGCGGCCCTCGACGGTGAACAAGCCGAAATGTTCCGTGTGTTCGCTGAAGGCGTCAGGTTTGACGAACTCGACGCGGCGATAGCGGCGATGGGCGAGGTTGAACCAGGTGGACATTTCCTCGGCACCACCCACACCCTTGAGAACTTTGAGTCGGCCTTCTCCATGCCCGAACTGATGGACAGCGATGGCTTCGAGCAATGGCTGGCCGGTGGCGCCGAGGATGCCAATACTCGTGGTCTGGCCAAGGCCCGCAAGTTGCTGGCCGACTATGAAGAACCTGCCCTTCCCGACGATATCAATGCCGCCCTGTGCGACTTCGTAGATCGTCGGATCACCGAAATCCCCGAAACCCTGGAGTAGCGATGGATACCCCGCTTCTACACGGCGTCTGCGCCGCCATGAGTTCACCGTTCGACGACACCGGAGAACTACTCGACGAAGGTCGTTTACGCGATCACATCGAGAGTTTGATCGATGCCGGGGTGCATGGCCTAGTGCTGTGCGCTGGCACCGGTGAGTTCGCGTTCCTCTCAACCGAAGAGAAGGACCGGATCATCGGGCTTGGTTGTGAGATCGTCGATGGGCGAGTTCCCGTGATCACCCAGACCTCCGCCATCACCACAACCGATGCCATCGAGCGCACGCGTAAGGCCGCCGATCAAGGGGCCACTGCGGCGATGGTTCTTCCGCCGTACTTTGAGGGACCGTTCGAACGCGGTGTCCTCTTCCATTACGAGAAGCTGGCGCAGGCGATCGACATTCCGATCGTGCTCTACAACATCCCGGCGCAGAGCGGCTTCGACATTCATCCGGACCTCTACCGGCAGCTGATCGCGATGGAAAATATCGACTACATCAAGGACTCGACCGGCGATCTCATCCGCCTCCAGAAGTTGATCGGTATCGGTGGGCACGTGCTCGCGGGTGCCGACCCTCTGGCTCCGTTCGCAGCCATGGCTGGCGCCGCCGGTTGGATCTGGGGCGCCGCCAACGTGATGCCCCAGGAGTGCGTGATGCTTTGGGACCTCGTTCAAAAGGGCGATCACAGCGGAGCGCTCGAACTCTGGGCGAAGATGCTTCCGGCCAACATGTTCTTCTGGGAAAACAATGTCGACGCCGAATACAACTCGGCGGTCAAGACGGCCACCAACATGGTCGGCCGACCAGTGGGACCGTGTCGGCGTCCGGTGATGCCGATGACTCGCCAAGGCCGCTTGGCCTTGCAGACCGCTCTGTCGACGTTGCCGGTGAACGGCACGTCGCGAGACACCCTCGTGTACCGCGAGTGGGACGATGAACGCGACTGGCTTGTCCAGATGACACACACCTCCGGCGTGAGCCGAGCGAAAGGCCGATCATGACGCTCAACTTTGACCCTGTGGCATTGGCCGCATCTGTCACCCCATCGACCAGATTGGTGATCGGCGGACGATCCGTCGAGTCCGTCAGCGGTGCCACGTTCGCCACGGTGAATCCGGCAACAGGCCAAGAGCTTGCCCAGGTCTCAGAGGGCACAGCCGAAGATGTGGACCGAGCGGTTGCTGCGGCGCGTGATGCCTTCGACAACGGCGCATGGGGCCGCATGTCTCCGGCTGACCGGCGTGGCTTGCTCAAGCGGTTCGCCCTGCTGGTCGAGGCCCACGCCGACGAACTTGCGCTGCTCGAGTCTCTCGAAGCAGGCAAGCCGATCTTTGACACGTCGACCATCGACCTGCCCGAAACGGTGGCGTGTTTGATGTGGCATGCCGAACTGGCCGACAAGGTCTATGACCAGGCGTCGCCGTCGGGTCATGGTGCCGTGAGTACGATCGTGCGCGAGCCCATGGGCGTCGTCGGAGCGGTGCTGCCGTGGAACTTTCCGTTGATGATGGCGGCGTGGAAGATCGGTCCGGCGTTGGCTGCCGGGAACACGATGGTTCTCAAGCCGGCCGAGCAGACGTCGCTCTCCACCATCCGGATCGGCGAACTGGCCACCGAGGCCGGACTTCCCGACGGCGTGCTCAACGTTGTTCCCGGCTTCGGCGAGACTGCCGGTCAGTCACTTGGCCTCCACACTGGCGTCGACTGTGTCGGGTTCACGGGATCGACTGAGGTGGGCCGGATGTTCCTGCGCTACTCGGCGGACTCCAACCTCAAGCGGGTGCTGCTCGAGTGTGGCGGAAAGAACCCGATGGTCGTGATGAGCGATGCCGAAGACCTCGACAAGGTGGCGGCGTCCGCGTGCGAGTCCATCTTTTGGAACGCCGGGCAGAACTGTTCATCCAACTCGCGTTTGCTTTTGCACGAATCCGTAGCCGATGACGTGTTGGCGCGGATCGATGAAGCCATGCATGGGTGGATCGTGGGTGACCCACTCGACCCGGAGACCCGTGTCGGCGCCATCATCGAGCCCGTTCACATGGACAAGATTCTCGCAAACATCGAGAAGGCCACGGATGAGGGGGCGACCCTGCATGCCGGAGGTCAACAAACTCGGGTCGATAGTGGTGGCTGGTTTGTGGAGCCGACGATCTTCACCGGTGTCACGCACGACATGACCGTCGCTCGTGAAGAGGTCTTTGGCCCGGTGTTGTCGGTGTCCACCTTCGCTCACGCCGATGAGGGCATCACCATGGCCAACGACACCGACTATGGGCTCCACGCGTCGGTGTTCACGTCGAACGTTCGTAGCGCTCATCTCGCCGCCCGCAAGCTGAAGGCAGGCACCGTTTCGGTGAACACCTACAGCGAAGGTGACATGAGCACGCCGTTCGGTGGCTACGGGCTCAGCGGCTTCGGCGGCCGTGACAATGGCGTGCACGCCCACGAGCAGTACACCGAGACCAAGACGATCTGGCTCGACCTCTCGTGACAGCGGTCTCGCTTCGGCCCACCTATGACCGTGGCAACGGATGGCTCGAGATCCTCGGGCCTCAACCACAACCGGTCGTCTTGATCGGGGATCTCGACGCTGACCATGTCGTGATCGGCGCCGGCTATGGCGGCCTCGCTGCAGCCCGGCGACTGGCAGAACTCGATCCATCGGCATCTGTCGTTCTCATCGAGGCCGACCGGGTGGGAAACAACGCGGCTGGGCGCTGTTCGGGTTTCATCATTGATCACGCCCACAACATCCGAGCTAAGGGTTTCGCCGACGACACGGAGAATGCCAAGCGTCAGATCGCCCTCAACCGGGCCGGCGTTGACTGGCTCGACGAGATCGTCCACCGTGAAGGTATCGAGTGCGACTGGCGGCGTGAGGGAAAGATCCACGCTGCGGCAAGTGCAAAGGGTGAAGAAACCCTGGCCGGATTTGCCGAATCGCTCGACGCCGTCGACGAGGAGTATCTCGTGTACGACGGGGCGGAACTGAAGCGGCGATTTGGCACGGACTTCTATCGGTCGGGCCTCCACGCGCCTCATAGCATCCTGGTGCAACCCGCCGAACTCGTCATTGGCTTGGCCAACTCGATGCCAGAGAACGTTCAGGTCTTCGAGTCGTCGATGGTCACCGACGTCGACTTCGGGCCCCCCCACACGATTCGTACCGCGTCGGGCAGCGTTCGCTCGCCTTCGCTGGTGATTGCCGCCAATGGGTTCGGCGAGGGATTCGGGCTGTTCAAGAACTCTTTAATCCCCTTGATTACCTGGGGCTCTATGACTCGCCCGCTCAGCGACGACGAGGTGGCGGCACTCGGCGGCCAGGAAAACTATGGGATCATCCCGGCACACCCGGCGGGGACGACGGTGCGGCGCCGGCCCGACAATCGGATCCTGATTCGCAACCAGTACACGTTCAGTCGTCGCTCCAGCGTCACCAAAGGTCTTGCGGCGGTGAAGCGGATCCACGAGAAGTCGTTCCGCAATCGGTATCCGATGCTTGAGAACGTCGAGTTTGAATACTCGTGGGGTGGCGCCCTCGCCCTGAGCCGCAATGGTGAGGGTGTGTGCGGCAGCGTGGCCGACGGCGTCTGGGCCACAATGGCCTACCAAGGCACGGGGATGGCCAAGGGGACGATCTCGGGCAAGTACTTGGCCGAGCACATGCTGGGCGACGACGATCCACTGATGGGGTTGGTGGCCGGCGCCCCAAGCCGAAACTTCCCCGATCCTTTCAACCGCTGGGGTGTCCGCATGAACTCGCGCTGGCGTCGCTGGCAGGCAGGACTCGAAGAATGAAACAGAGTGGAGCGACTCCATGAGTGATCTGAGCGTTGATCTCACAGGAAAGGTGGCGGTTGTGTCTGGGGGTTCGTCCGGCATGGGCGCCGCAATTTGTAAGCGGTTTGCGTCGTCGGGGGCGACAGTCGTCGTTGGCGGTCGCGATCCTGAGCGGACGGACGCCGTGGTGGCGGGACTGAATGCCGCTGGTGCTACGGCTATGGCCTGGCTTGGGGATGTGTCCGACTCGGCCGTCGCCGACGGAATGATTGCCGCCGCAGTGCAAACCTGCGGGGGAGTTGACATCGTTGTTAACGCCGCTGGCGTGATTCACCGCACTGACGCGCCGGGT
>JABIQM010000249.1 GCA_018699415.1 Acidimicrobiaceae bacterium | reverse complement strand
CGTGCTCGGCGGATGCACGGCCGGCGGGGCCTACGTTCCCGCCCTCAGCGATGAGGTCATCATGGTCGAGGGCATCGGTCGGATCTTCCTCGGCGGACCGCCAATCGTAAAGGCCGCACTCGGCGAAATCATTGAGCCCGATGACCTCGGCGGCGCCGAACTACACACTCGGATCTCAGGCGTGAGTGACTACATGGCTGCCACAGAGCAAGAGGCCTACGGCAAGCTTCGCGAGATCTGCGAGACCACGAATCAGCGGGCGATCGCTGACCGTCAGTCATGGGCCGATTGCCAGGAGCCCAAGGCGCCGCTCTACGCGGCCGAAGAGATCTACGGGATCATCTCTGCCGACGACCGAATCCCCTTCGATGCCACCGAAATCATCGCCCGCATCGTCGACGGCTCAGAGTTTTCGGCGTTCAAGCCCGAGTGGGGCGAGTCGATCATCGTCGGCTTCGCCCGTGTCTGGGGCCATCTTGTCGGCATCATTGCCAACAACGGCATCATCTTTAGCGAAGCCGCTCTCAAGGCCACCCACTTCATCGAACTCTGCGAACAACGCCGCATCCCCCTGCTCTTCTTGCAGAACACGTCCGGCTACATGGTCGGGCGAGACTCAGAAGCAGGTGGCATAGCCAAGCACGGGGCCAAGATGGTCGCTGCCGTTGCCAACGCCACAGTGCCGAAGTACACCGTGCTGATCGGCGGGTCCTATGGGGCCGGCAACTACGGCATGTGCGGACGAGGATTCAACCCCCGGATGCTCTTTGCGTGGCCCAACTCGCGTATCGCCACGATGGCTGCCGACACCGCGGAGACCGTACTCGTCGATATCCGCCTTGGCGGCTTGAAAGCCGCCGAGACGACAGACGAGGAAATCGCCGCTCTTCGCGCCGAAGTACGCGGCCAGTACGAGACCCAGTCGGATCCTTACTACGCCACATCTCGGCTCTGGGATGACGGCTTGATCGACCCGGTCGACACCCGAGACGCGCTCGGTCTGTGCCTGGCACTCGCGACCCGCCAAGACGAACCCACACCGGGCCCCGGCCTCGTGTATCGGATGTGATGTCATGCGTTTGCTGATTGCCAACCGAGGCGAGATCGCCCGCCGAGTCATCCGTACTGCCCGGCGGCTTGGGCACGAGACGGTCGCCGTCTTCGCCGAACCTGACCGGGGTGCGCCATTCACAGTCGACGCTGACCGTGCCATCTGCATTGGGCCTGCCGCTCTTGCTGACTCTTACCTCTCGGTCGACCGCATTCTGAATGCCGCTGAGGAGACCGGGGCTGACGCCGTTCATCCTGGCTACGGCTTCCTTTCCGAGAACGCCGGCTTCGCCCAGGCCGTTATCGACGCCGGGTTGATTTGGATCGGCCCCAAAACCGAGGCGATCGCCACGATGGGATCAAAAATTGAGGCTCGCCGTTTGGCCGCTGAGGCACGCGTGCCGATCATTCCCGGTTTCTCAGATTCGCAGGAACCCGTCGACCTGGCCAATGCCGCTGACCGAATCGGCTACCCCATCCTCGTGAAGGCCTCAGCAGGCGGCGGCGGCAAGGGTATTCGCCTCGCTAACGACCCTGCCGAGTTCGACACGGCGCTCAACGAAGCCGTAAACGAAGCCGAGCGGTCATTTGGTGATGGACGAGTGATTGTCGAACGTTTCATCACCCGTCCTCGCCACGTTGAAGTCCAGATCGTTGGCGACTCCCACGGCACGACCATCGACCTCGGCACCCGAGAGTGCTCGGTGCAGCGGCGCTACCAGAAGTTGCTCGAAGAGGCCCCGGCCCCCAACCTCGCCGAGTCCACGACGACGGGCTTACGTGAATCAGCGGTTCGGATGGCCGGGTCGATCGGATACGACTCCACCGGCACAGTCGAGTTCGTGGTCGACGATGAGACCGGCGACTACTTCTTCCTCGAGATGAACACCCGTCTCCAAGTTGAGCACCCGGTCACCGAGGAAATCACCGGCCTGGATCTGGTTGAGCTTCAGCTACGAGTCGCCGGCGGCGGAGAACTTGGCCTTTCAGCCGGCGACATCACGTTCAACGGTCATGCCGTTGAGGCGCGGATCAACGCCGAGGACGCCACCAACGGTTTCGTACCGCAACTTGGTCAGATCACGGCGTTGTCGGTTCCTGCCGGAGTTCGCTGGGAATCCGGCATTGAGGTCGGTTCGGAAATCACCCCCCACTATGACCCCATGGTCGCCAAGCTCATCGTGCACGGTGTGAGCCGCGATGCCGCCCTACGCGGCCTACGAAATGCCCTCGACCAACTACTCATCGGTGGACTCGTCACCAACACCGGCTTTCAGCGTTGGCTGATCGATCGCCGCGAGATCATGGAAGGGCGAGTCACAACTCGCTTTCTCGACGAATGTCCCCTCCCCGACGACTACGGCACGGCTGCGGCCGCCGCACGAGCCGCCGGAGCACTCTTGGCCAGCGCCACGTCATCTGGTCCGTGGTCGACCCAGGGCGATCGCCGGTTCACGCCGCACACAGGAAATCGACTCGTTGCCGTTCGCGACGCCCACGGCGAGGTGCACGAGGTTCATCCTGTGGCCGGTGGCGCATCCATGGTGGATTCAGCCCAACCTTCGGTCGTCGTCAATGAACGCGGCCAATCGCACACATTCACAATTCTGAGTCGATCCGAGCACTGGGCCCCCAAGTCAGCCGGATCTCATGGCCATGCCGGTGCCGTCGTAGCCCCGTTCCCTGCCGTTGTTGCCGACGTTCTGGCCGAGCCCGGTCAGGCCGTAGACGGCACCGATCCACTCGTGGTCATCGAAGCCATGAAGATGCTGCACACCCTCACCTCCGGCGGCCCTGGTGTCGTAGCCGAAGTTCGGGTGACGCCCGGGGAACAAGTCGCAACCAATCAAATCTTGATCACCTTCGAGGAGAACGACGAATGACCACCAATCTGCGCCGCAACATCTACATGACCGACGAACTCGAGGCGATCTACGACCAAACCGTCGACTTCGTATCGAAGGAAGTCACCCCCCACGGTGAGGCTTGGGAAGAGGCCGGAAAGGTCCCCCGTGACGTCCTGCGCCAGATGGGTGATCTCGGCATGCTCAGCCTTCGGATCCCCGAGGCCCACGGTGGTCTCGGGATGGGCATGCTCGCTTCGGCCACCTTTTCAGAAGCACTGGGTGCCTCGACGTTTGCCGGGTTTGACGTAACCGTGCTCGTTCACACCGACATGGCCGGCCCTCACCTGGTCAACTCCGGAAACGACGAGCAGCACGCCGAGTGGCTACCGAAGATGATGACCGGCGACGCCATCACCTCGATTGGGGTCACCGAACCTGACGCAGGTTCTGACGTCGCCGGCATCCGCTCCACCGCCATCAAGGACGGTGACGGCTACCGGATCAACGGCCGCAAAATGTTCATCACCAACGCCGTCTATGGCGATCTCACGATCGTGGCCGCCCGAACAGATCCTGACAACAAGTACGGCATCACGATGTTCCTCGTGCCTGCTGGAACTGAGGGCTTTGAGGTCACCACCAAACTCGACAAGCACGGCTGGCGCTGTTCGGACACGGCCGAACTCTTACTCGACAATGTCTTCGTCCCCGAGGAAAACATCCTCGGCACGCTGCACCGCGGGTTCTACGAGACGATGAAGAACTTCCAAAACGAGCGGATGGTCCTGATCGGGATGGGCCTCGGTTCGGCCCAGGCCGCCATCGACTTGACCAATGCCTATTGTCAGGAGCGACCGGCGTTTGGTGGCCACCTTTATGACCTCGGCGCCATCCGCCAGCGTATGGCCATGAACCAGGCCAAGATCGATGCTGTTCGTGCGTCGATGTATCACGCCGCATGGATGCATGATTGCGGTCAGGACAACGTCAAGGCCATGTCCGGAGCGAAGGCCTGGGGTTGCGAGGTCATCAACCAGGTCATGTACGACTGCGTGCAATTCCATGGCGGCATGGGCTACATGCGCGAGTCCGCCATCGAGCGCATGTCTCGCGACGCCCGCATTCTTCCCATCGGCGGCGGCGCTACCGAGGTCATGCTCGAAGAGGTCGCCAAGCGCTCCTATATGGTGTGAGCGCATGCCACAGGTAGCCTTCGGTACTTGAAGACAATCTTCAACTCCCGGTCGACTCGCTCCGCAACTCTCTCCACCATAACTTTGGCCGCGCTGTTGCCCATTGCGGCTTTGGTCATCTGGAATTCAGCCGTCGCCATCGCCGTCGGAGCGGTATCGATGGGTGCGGCCTCGATTTCGACCACCAAAAGACTCATGGAAGGGCTCATCGCCCTTCGTCAGCAGACGACTTTGGCAGCCGAGACCCGCCAAACCGAACTACTCGAGCAGTTGTCGACCCTCGCTCGGACACTGGACCAATCACAAGTTCGAATTGCAGACGTCCTCCAACTCTTCGAGGAACTCCGCCTTGAGCACCAGCAACTGACCACAGCGGTCGAAAACCTCGACAACCAACTTCGCTTCCAATACGAAGAACTGAGCCGAACGATCGTAAGCATGCATTCGCACATCACCGGCAAGTCACTCACCGATGTCTGAGTATCCCCGTGTTGTGCTTGTCTCGCAATCGGGAACTGGCACAGGAACAGCCACTGGCGCGTCAATGAGAAAACTCTTCGATGGGTGGCCTGGTGACCGACTGTTGGAGATCACCGCAGACGCCAATGCAACGATGAGACCCATCGGTGCTGAACACATCTCTTCACCGGATGGGCTCCTTAGCACTGAAATAGCGGATCAAGCGAAGGCGTTTCAGCCCGACCTGATGTACGCCCGTGCGGCCGAGTGGCCCGAGCCCTGGTGGAGCCTTGGCCACGATCTGGCATCGGCCCTGAAAATCCCATACGTAGCGCACGAGTTCGATGACGTTGTCGGTTGGCAAATCGGCCGCTGGAAGGGCCCGACCGGAGTGCTACGAGCGGTCAGGCGCGATGTTTCACTACGAAAGATGCTTACCGGGGCGGTCGACGTTTTCGCATGTTCAAACCGACACGCCGAGTATCTGAACGTTCTGTATGGAGTCAACGCAGTCACCTTCGTCACCTGGCTCGACACTCGCACACCGGTGACCACTACAGGGTCGCCAGAGGTGTTCCGGCTCAGGTTCTCCGGGCGCTGCAACGTTCTCCAGCATGCAGGAGCATTGCGATTGGTCGCCGAGGCGGCACGCGAACTAGGCGAAGAAGGGCGGTCGGTCCTCATCGACTGTGTCGGACCGAATCGGACTGACTTCGACCGCTTCTTCGAGGACTTTCCACATCTTCGAGACATCGTCCGGGACTGGGGCAACGTCGACAATAGAGACAAGCAATTCGAATTCCTTGAACAAGGCGACGCGATCCTGGTCACCATGAACTTCGACGACGATTCGCTTCGATTTGTCCGCTACGCCACATCAAGCAAAGCTCTCGACGTAATAAGCACCGACGTACCGGCACTCGTCGTCGGGTCGCCCAAGATGGAGACGGTCGACTGGGCTCGCCGCAGCGGCTGGGCTGACGTCGTCGACACGCCTGACGTAGAGAGAGTGAAAGCAACGATTATGGAACTCATGGAGCGGAGTGTTCTGCCTGAGTCCCAACGAATCGCTCGTCGTAAAGAACGAAAGAACTGGAGTCGAGAGGTTGTGACCGAAAGCTTTGCAGAACGACTGCGAGAGGCCGCAGTGCAGCCCGAACCGAACTGAACGACCGAGCGATAATCGGCTATTTCTTCGACCTCGTTGCCATCCGGCAGCACATGGTCATCAAACAGGTCATGTACGACTGCGCGCAATTCCATGGTGGCATGGGCTACATGCGCGAGTCCGCCATCGAGCGCATGTCTCGCGACGCCCGCATTCTTCCCATCGGCGGCGGCGCCACCGAGGTCATGCTCGAAGAGGTCGCCAAGCGCTCTTACGCCTAGCCGATTCGGCTACGGCTCGCCGTCACCGATCGCTTCTTTGCGATGGGCAATATAGGACTCGAGTTCTTCCGCGATGGCGTCGTCGAGGGGAGGGGCCTCGTACTCTGCGAGTGCCGTTTGCCAGATGCCGGTGGCGCGCTCCGTGGCGGTGCGGGCGCCGTCTTCGTTCCACTGCTCCCAGGTACGCCAGTCCGAAAGCATCGGTTGATAAAACGCGGTGTCGTAACGCTCCATGGTGTG
>JABIQM010000137.1 GCA_018699415.1 Acidimicrobiaceae bacterium | reverse complement strand
AGTCAGCGTGATCGGCTCGCAATACGCCGGTGTAGCGGTGCTGCTTAGTGTGGCGTTACGAGGTCAGCGCATGTGGTGGTGGCAGACGCTCGGGCTTATCGGTGCGAGCCTGGCGGTGGCGTTGATCACCATCGGCTAACGCCGGTAGCACGTGCTCGGCAACCGACCGGATCACTGCTTCCTTCTCCGCGAGCGGCGGAAGAAGGACCAGTTGGTCGAGTCCTGCCTCGTCCAAGGCCTCAATCCTGTCGATTAACTGCTCGCGAGTACCGACCAGGCACGTTGCGTCGATCAACTCGGGAGTGATGAACGGTTCTTCCTCCGGGATCACCCAACAGTTGTGACCTTCATGGATTCGCTGATGGCGGCGATCTGGTGGCCACTGCTCAACAAGCGCCACATAGTCATCCCAAAAGTCGGCAAGATGCGCTGGCGGGCGGCGTCCGAACTGGGCGACTTGCTCGTACAGATAGTGAACGCTAGCGATCGCGAAGGCACCGGTCTGGCGACGAACTCGCTCACTGTCCAGCGACTCACCGTCCTCGAGAACCAGCATCGTGGTGAGCGTGGCCACTGGGAACTCGTCTCGCTTGACCGTGCGGCCAACGTCGGCTCCGGCTGCCTCAAGTCGAGTCCGTAGCATCTCAATGGCTGCAGGGTTCGGTGGCACCGAGGTGATGAGCCCGTCGCCGCGCCGGGCAGCTACCCCAAGCGCCTTCGGGCCAAAGGCCGACACATAGATCGGCATCGGTTCATCGAAACGAACGAACCCGTTGTTGGGCATGAGGTGTTTCACTGGCGCGGTTCGGCCACGGAACGTCAGGTCAGCCTCCTTCCCCGCCATCAGTGGGTGCAGGGTGGCGAGATAGTCGTCGAACTCGGCGAGCGGCATCGGCTTGTGGCCCATGATCCGCATGGCCGTGTTGCCCGTGCCGATTCCGCAGAAGACCCGACCGGGAGCAATCTCGTTGATCGTGGCGTGAGCCGCGGCGGTTACCGGAGCGGGCCGGGTGGCGGCTACAGCCACACCCGTGCCTATGCG
Source organism: Acidimicrobiaceae bacterium (assembly GCA_018699415.1). Classification (GTDB taxonomy): domain Bacteria; phylum Actinomycetota; class Acidimicrobiia; order Acidimicrobiales; family Aldehydirespiratoraceae; genus JAACCU01. Next base: position 13,214 of record JABIQM010000137.1, on the reverse strand, counting down.
CATGGTGGTTGTTCGGTCGGCGATCAACGCCAGCGTGGCGTAGACGTCTGACCAGATCATCTGGCTATCGGCCGCCCAACAATGCGTAAATCCGAGTTGTTCGGCTTCCACGACATAGTCAACGTCGCTTGGGCGAGAGGCGAGGCAGATACCGAACTCCATGGTGTCGTTTTACTTCTGAAGTGCAGCCACCACCGAATCACCGTCTTTGCGGTGCACCTTGGCCACTCCGAACCCGGCCTCCGCGCCGCCGTCGAGCGTCAACACGATCTCGGCCATTGTTTGACCGAACAGTTTGCTCTCGCCCATTGCCACGCCGGCGATGTCTGACAAGTCAACCGCAGCGAGCACTTCCTTGGCTTTGCCCATCGTCGACAACGCGATCAGCACAACCCGTCGATCGGTCACGCCCAGCAAGATCTGAACCGCGCTGCCAACATCGACACCGGCAGCCTGGCGTTCGGCTCTGCCTTCTTCGGTATGGCTCAAGCCAGCTTTCTGCCCGGCGATCATTCCCAGTCCAAGAAGTTCCGGGCTCACTCCCGCAGCAGCAACTCCGCTTGCGGCGCCGAGAATAATCTCCTGAACGGATCCTCTCGGCATCGCCTTCAAAGCAGCGACCAGCGTCTCCCCTGGCTCCAACACGGCGGAACATTTGCGTTGCATCTTCTCGATGTTCATTGGCCAACAGTAGGTGAGTGCTATCGGCGGTGCTGTGGCAACAAACATTACTCGTCGATGAGGCTGAGCCGAGATTAACTAGCCATCTTCAGAAAATTTTCGACAAGATTCTTCAGATCTTTTGAGCCGACTCAGCCCGACATCAGGAACCGGTAGCTCCGCGATAAGAACGCGGCCATCTGGGCGCGGGTCATGCCTTGAGCGGGCGAGAAGGTGACGGATGAAGTACCAGTGGTAAGTCCAAGCTGATAGAGACATCCCACTGGTCCGTACCCATAGGAACTGGGAGAAACATCAGTGAACGGATGGCTGCCAGTACAGCCAGAACTGGTCAGCACCGAGAGCAATCGCGACAAGAACGCAGCCATCTGGACGCGGGTCACGGCGACGCCGGGTCCATAGGCGGTAGCGCTGATGCCGGTGGTGATACCAAGTGCATAGATGCAGCCGACCGGCCCGTACGCGAAGGAGTTGACAGCGACATCGGTGAACGGATGATCTCCGGCGCATGTCTGACCGGTGACTGTTTCGTAGAAGCGGGCCAAGAACGCTGCCATCTGGGCGCGAGTCACGGCGGCGCCGGGTCCATAGGCAGTGGCACTGATGCCGGTGGTAACGCCGAGGTTGTAGATGCACGCCGTATCGCGTTGAGCATTTGCACTTACGGAAAGATCATGGAAGGGATGCGCGAGCATTTCTGAGCAATCAATCCCGATCTCCTCACGCTGGCGGAGCAACGTTGGCGTACCAGCCACCGGCTTGGATGGCTCGCTGCTACCAGCAGAGTTGATGGCGATAACGGTGAACGAGTACTTCGTTCCATCGGTCAAGCCATCGACAACACAAAACGTTTCTGTCGTCCTGCATGTTTCTGCACCCGGGTTGGTCGCCACCGCGTAGCCAGTGATCGGAGCACCACCATTCTCGGCCGGGGCAGACCATGACACTGTTATCTGGCCGCGACCGGCGACCGTCGTGACCTCTCTCGGTATGGACGCCACCACCACCTGCGGTTCGAGAACGGATGCGGTCACGTTCCGGGAAGCAAACGGAACCGCACCCTGATCGGTGATGACGGTGATCCTTACGGTATGAACAGCGCCGGGTTCGGTTTCCGCCAGTTGCACGCTCGGCGCCGTGGACGAAGTTTCGATCTGGACCTCGTTCCACAACGAGCCAACGAATGATTCAACCCAGTCCACATAGTTTGACACTCGGGTATAGACGCCGGGATACGAAGCATCGGCGCAGCCGAAGCCCCAACTGACCACCCCAGCGAGATATGTCGCTCCGAAGCGCTCAACAACGACTGGTCCACCGCTGTCACCCTGACAGGAGTCTGTTTGCGGCGCAGCGGCGCAGAACATCTCCTCATCGAAGACCAGACCCGGACCGTATGAACCGCATTGCTCGTCCACGTAAATGGTGGCCGCTTTTAACCGGGGGCTGACAGAACCGCCCGATGATGTCGTTCCCCAACCTGCGACTGTGAGAGGTGAGCCATCATCCAACCCGCCGATGACAGAGACGTCATGCACCGAAATCGGGGCCGCATTGTCCAAATCAACTGAGTCAGCCAGATGAGCCAGTGTTATGTCGTTGGCCAACGTCTGCGAGTCATAGTCCGGGTGTCGATATACGGATTCGATGACCGTCGCATGCGAGGCCCATTCGTCTCCGGTCAGGCCGTACGCGTCCTCCCAGTACTCCAATCCGTAGATGACGTTGTCGCCGATGGACGGTGAGCAGTGAGCCGCAGTGACGATCCAGTCCGGGTCGATGATCGTGGCGCCGCAGCCCGAAATCTTCGCAATATGGCGGGTGGCGTCGATTCCCGGGTAGTAACCCCCCACGATTTGCCCGTCAATGGCATCGGCTTGGTCGGTTTCGCCCGACGCGGAAGGGTCAGATCCCACCCGGTACTGGACGTGGTAACCGATCAACGCAGCCCCATCGGTGAGCGTTGTCCACGACAAGGTGCCGTCGCCAGCCAGCACGATCTCTTCAACGTTGACCGAGAATGGCGTGACGGTCCCGGATGGAGCGGACGGATCACTGGCCCCGACGTCGTTGGTCGCCGTGACGGTGAAAGTGACGGGCGTCCCATTCGCCAGCCCCGTCACCTCACATTCGAGCGGGCCCGAGCTCCACGAGCATGAGTTGGGGCCTGATGTGGTGGCCACGGTGTAGCCCGTGATGGGTGTCTCGTCGTAGTCGATCGGAGCATCCCATGTGACGGTGGCCGATTTGTCGTCGGCAGCGGCGACAACCCCGGTTGGAGCGCCGGGCGCTTGGGGTGGCATCGATTTCACGATGATACCGGGGGCGATAACCGAGGCGAAGGACTCGCCGCTCAGAAGCAGTCTGCTCTCGTGGGCCACTGCCGCCTCGATGAGGGCATCGTGGGAGATCGATAGGCTCTGGTCGCTCAGGACCACATCGGCGACCAGTTCAAAGGCTTCTGCTCCACCCGAGAACTCGAGCGACGCACAATGAACAGTGCCTGAATCGTATGTTGCGTCGTCTCTGATATGGAGTTCCCAGACGCCAGCCGTTGATTCGCCATTGAAGGCTGAGAGCGGCTGTTCCGGCTGCCAGGAGCCGGAAAACGGGGCTGTGCCGGTAGAGACCTCGTACTCTGAGCTGTCGCTGAACATGGTGAGGTCAGCGTCGCAATCCGTTCCCGACGTGCCGAAATCGTTGCCGGACGATCCCCGTTGCTCCACAAGGATCACCTCGGTTCCCGAAGGCGAGATCAGGGTCACGGTGAGATCCCAGAGGTACGTGTGGTCCAAACGCAGCCCGACGATCAGTTCTTCGATGGGAATGTTGGCGGCGACCGGTATGGCAACGATCGTTGTTGTGTGATCGCTGATTGCGTTGTCTGGCGCGATCGGTTCGACCGCAGCTTGGAGAACACTTGCAAGATGCAGATCAGCGGTGACAGCTTCGTCGCCGTTCCACTCCCAAGAGATCTGGAGTGTCTCACCGGAGGTGAGGACAACATTCTCAAGAGGGCTCAGGAACTCGACCTGGGGCGTGAACACATCGATATACAGGCTTGCTCGGCCGAGCTGATCGGCAGCGTCAGTCACCTCTGCGGAGATCCGGAGTTGACCGATCTCACTGGCGGTCACCGTGACCACGGACCCGTTTCCAATGACATCTCCGTTGCTGTCACGCCAAACAATTGATCCCGACAGATCATCACCGTCCGCCGATACCGCTGACGCCGAGAGCGTCAACTCAGTTCCGACTGCGACCTGGCCGTCTTCGGGTGCTCCACTGATGATCACGGTCGGACCATCGCCGATGAGTTGCAACGACTGGTAACCATCAAGGGCAGCCCCGGAACCCACCTGAGCGAACGCCGGTGATGGCCGGCCACCGTCCATCAGCACGCTGATCACCTCGGTCGGAGAGAGCGACGGATCACTTCCGAGTACCAGCGCGGCGACGCCGGCCGCATGGGGCGAAGCCATCGACGTCCCGTTGAAAGAGCTGTAACCGGTGCCCGGAACCGACGACAAGATCGACACACCGGGAGCGGAGATGTCAACCGAGTTGACGCCATAGTTGCTGAAGTAGGCCAACTGGCCCGAAGAGTCATGGGCAGCAACACTCAGAATGTTGTCTTGGGGGTACGCGGCCGGGTATTGCGGAGAAGTATCGATGTTTTGACCGGAGTTGCCGGCTGCAGCTACAAACAGGTGGCTCCCGGCCACCGCGCCGAGCATGCTGGCCATGGCGTTGCTGTACCCGCCTCCGCCCCAAGAGTTGTTGGAGATGGGGGCGCCATTGTCAACAGCATACTCCAGCGCTGCAAGTGCGTCGGATGTGTAGCCAGACCCACCAGCGTTAAGAAATCGCAGGGCCATGATCCGGGCGTTGTCGGCAACGCCGGCAATTCCGACCCCATTGTCGCGAACGGCGGCAATGGTGCCGGCCACGTGGGTTCCGTGGCCGTTGTCGTCATTGGGGACGGCATCATCTTCCACGAAGTCCCACCCGTGGATGTCATCAACGTAACCGTTGTTGTCGTCGTCGATCCCGTTGCCGGCGATTTCGCCGGGGTTTATCCAGATCCGCCCCGCCAGATCGGGATGGCTGGTGTCAACGCCGCTGTCGATGACGGCGACGACGACCTGTTGGGCATCGGCGGACGCCTGCCACGCGTCCACCGCGTTGATGCCGTGGGTATCGAAGAGGCCCCATAGGTCACCGGCATGCGGGTCATTTGAGGTCAAGACACCGGTGGACGGCTCTGAAACTTTGACCGTGGTGTCGAAGTCGGCTCGGAGCACAGCCGGATGTGACTGGAGAATGATCCGCGTCTTGTCTAGGTCGTTCAACGTTTCGAAAAGGTAAAGATCGGATTCGCCGAACCGGTGGACTAGAGAACCGTCAACATCGCTCAGAAGCTCGGCTACCTGATCATGGTCTACTGCGGGGTGAAAGGAGACAAGAAGCCCGAATGGGTTGCGTTCAACGTCATCGCCATACTCGAGAAACGCCGCAGCAAGGCCTTTGGCGTAGCGACCTGGCTTATCAAGAGGAAGCCCTTCGTCACGGGTGTCCCCTAGTTCAGGAGTGCCGTACACCAAATCCGATTCGAGAGCGCCACTCGGGGCGGCGTTGAACAAGACAGAGGCGACAAGTGCCAACACGACGATCAGACGAGTCGCGACAGACCCATTGACCCTCCTCGGATTCTCGCACCCTCGTGACATAACGACTGCTCCTCGGCAACGAGTCACCGCTCTTGTTCTAGCGCACTACGCCTCTGAACACATGAAATTCTTCCTGATGAGGTCCGCTCTGCCATCCTCGATGCTGCGGACACCCGGTCAAGGGCTGCCCTTATAGACACCGCGTGCCCGTGCCTAGGTGTATCGAACCAAATCGCCATCAACTTGAGGACTATCCGCCTTTGGAGACGGCTTATTGGCATGGAGCGTCATGGTCAACGCGAACCAGCCCACGAACTGCAGCCCGACAACCAGCAGACTTCTAGACCATCAAACGTTCTCGCGCCGAGCGAAAATTATCCGAATCTGATCGAGAAGTGTCGGCGGTGCTGCGCCATCCCGAAACCCGCGGAGGTCTCTAGTCAGAACCTGGGCACAGCAAGGATTCGACCCCCCACCCCCACCAGCCAGTGTCAGAATGGTGACGGATCTCGTACTTGTCGGTGTAGAGCACCAACCCGCCGAAGAGTTCGTCTTGTTGCATGGGGACGCCGACAAGCTCCTCGAGTTGATCCGCCGTCTCGGTCACATAGTTGCCCCACGAGATGGCGGTACCGGAAGGCTCTCGGTCCTGGTGAGCCCCCACAAGGTGGTTTGCCTCTGGGAACAACACCGGCGCCGGGAAAGGAACCGCCCAACCGTCGTCTGTCCATGTGTTGGTGAGCCACCAGCCACCGAATACCGGTTCCGCGTCGTCGGGCCCCGATCGAGTCATCTCGACCTCGACAGGGCCCCATGCCGCGGTTTGTTGCTCCCCGTCACAGCCCACCCACTCACCATTGAGATCTTGCGTGGGCTCGCCGAACCCTCCGATGAGTCGCTCCATCGCCTCATCCATCGCCATCCCGGCGGTAACGCCACACAAATCCGCGCTGATGACCAGATCGCATGTCGGCGCGCAGTCGGTGGGGAACCCGGCCGCTCCCAACGCAGCTAGATGGGCTTTGCGGGTGCCTAGGCCGTAAAACCCGTCAGCCTCAATTTCTAAAAACTCCTGCAGCTCTCGTACAGCCTCGAGTTGGGTCTCGCTCAGTCCTGGCTGTGTCCACTCATATGGATCACACAAGAACGCCACCTCTGAACCAACCACGGGATCAACTGTGGTGGTCGTCGTCGGTGCAGTTGTGGTGGGTGGCGCCGTGGTGGAAACCGCCTCCTCGGAGACATCCTGTTCAGATGTAGATTGCAGACCTGCCGAACCTGCACCATCGGAATCATTGGAGCGCTGCACCAGCAGCAGCCCGCCCAGCAATAGGACCACGACCACCACCAGCACCATAACGATCGACCGCAGCCAGTCTCTGTCGGATGGGATCATCTCATCGAAATACGGCTCGCTCATGATCACGCTTTCTTCACTGCGACCTGTGTTCGACGGTGGCCGGCGAGCAAACCTTAACCGATCCCCCCTCGCCCGCCGCCAACCAGGATCGCCCGGTCACCGAAACGCTGAGCCTGTCAAGGACGGCCAAAGGGTGCCGGTGCGCTCAATGAGGAGGACAGCCAACGATTCGGCGGCTATTCAATCACGTACAGCGCGCTGGTGTCGGTGTAATCGGAGAGCAAGGTCACACCGGATTCGTGAAATAGCACACTGTCCTCGGTGTGATACATCTCATGCCCATCGGTCGTGATGTGTTCAATTTGCATGACCATGTTCGGCTCGGTGAGTCGGTCGTCTTCCATGGTGATGAACGGCCTGTCGTGGATGCCCAAGCCGATACTGTGGCCAAATCCAACCACGTCGAGGCCTGCCGGGAGTTTCGGTCCGGTGATCTCTTTCATCTTGGCGGCAATTTCATCCATCGCCTGCCCAGGACCCAGCCAATCGATCACCTCGTGTTGGCCCTCGGAGAGCGCGCCATACACACGTCGTTGTCGATCGCTTGGAGGCCCAACTACCGCCATCCGCACTAGATCTGAGACGTAGCCGTCAAATGATCCGCCATAGTCAACTCTGATGATGTCTCCAGGATTGACCGGGATCTCTTCACCCAGATGATGCCCCAGCGGGGTTCGAGAACCAGCCGCCATCACGTTGGCGAACACGAAGTCCGCACCCAACTTCGTGATCGAGTACCCCATTCGATCAATGATCGACTTCTCCGTATCGCCGGGCCGCGCCAACTCATACGCATTCGCGATCGCTTTCTCGGTCTGCACGGAAGAAAACCGCAACTGTTCGATCTCAGCTGGAGTTTTGACCATCCGAATCTCATCCATGACGTAGTCACAGCCAACTAACTCGGCATCCGGAAGATGACTGCGCAACTGATCAGCGTGATACGAGGCCAGATAGAGCGGCTCGTAGCCAATTCTTCCACCGGTCACGCCCATCTCGGTGAGAACGTCGTGGACCATCCCCATCGGATGCGGGTTGAAGACCCCATCGAGCAACCTGTAGCCGCGAATATCTTCAATGAAGCTCATCTGCCCGTCGCTGGCTGCCCGCCGGTCCGGCACCACAAACACTGGATCACCTTCCCGAGGCCAGACCACCATGCAGATCCGGTCTGGCAGAATTCGCAAGTCGAAGTTGTAGAAACCGGAGCAGTAGACGACGTTCTCCATCTGAGCCACAACGACGGCATCCAGATTGTGTTTCGCCAGAGAGTCATAGATTCGCTGCTTGTTCGTGAATGCAGAACGGTCTTTGAGCGTCATAAGCTCTCCTCGTTTTGCCAGGGTAAACGCCCTGGCAAACAGCGGCCTCCAAGATTGGCTTAGGGCAAGTATTCCACCTTTCGTCGACCCAGTCCTCGGCGTCCTGCTAGACGGTGACGGTTTCGCCCATCGCGTCTTGTGGGGAGCGCCGAACCAAGAAATCGACCTCACGCCAAAACGGCGAGAGTCCCTGCCGTAGCAGGGACTCTCAGGGATCGGAAGCCCGACATGCGGGCCCCAGCCAATATGGTCGGGCTGAGGGAATTTGAACCTTCGACCTTGACTCATTGTCCCTTCGTCATCGCCAGATGTGTGTTGTCGTTTTCTGACATCAACAGTTCTTATGCCGGTTCAAGAATGTTGGCGATCGGGAAGATACGACGCCACGCCTTGAGTTGGTACACCTCGCAGCTGTCGGCATCGGGATCATCCACCGCGCCGTTCAGTATTGGTTTGATTGGAGCGTCCGACCGGGCGTAGGAAAACAATGGAATCGAGTAGCGGTCGGTTCCTGATCGGTTGATCACACGGTGCGGCGTCGACGAGAACTCTCCGTTGCTCCAGATCTGCATCATGTTGCCTAGGTTGACGACGTACGTGCCGGGTATTGGCGGTGCCTCGACCCATTCGCCACTCTTGCTCTCGATCTCCAGCCCGCCGTTCTCGTCTTGCCACAGAATGGTGAAGGAGCCTTCGTCGGAGTGGGGCACGACACCAATATCGCTCACCTCAGTCGGATTATCTTGAGGCGGGTAGTGGTTGACCTTGAGCAGCTGAGTCACCGGATTGAGCAGATTGGGGAGAAAGTCCGCTTCTTGGCCGAGCGCAAGCGAGAAGGCGCGTGCCAACACCCCAGACAAGGCATTGGCCGCTTCGTGGTACGCCTCCATGGCATTTCGCAACGCCTCTCCATTTTCGGGCCAGACGTTGGGGCCATCCAGTCTGTTTTGCGGGTTCAGCGGGCGATCGGGACCCATCCAATACCCCTCTTGATTGCTCTGTGCGGCATTGTCTTCGCCTTCATACGAGCGGTAGCGCAATGGCAAGTAGCCTCGCATCCGTTCGTCCACCTGAACCGCCTTCTTCTCGTCCATTGGGCGGGCGAAGAACTCTCGAGAGGCCGCTAGCACGTCGTCGATCAAGCCCTCGGCGACGCCGTGGTTTTTGATGTACACGAAGCCCACATCACGGCACGCGGCGCGAAGGGCGTCGATCGTCACCGGGTCATCGTTGCCCGTTACGAGCTCGCAAAGGTCAATCACCGGGATCTCAGTAAAGTCGAGTCGGCGTGAGACTGGAATGGCCATGGTCGTTTCCTCCTAGTGGGTTTCTGTTCCCTTCACGTGCGGCCTGAAGACCGCTGGCGCTCACGCATCGCAGCGTGAGCTTCCGGCGTGCCGTCGTGATAGGTACCGAGCAGTTGATCGATGGGCGTGAGTGTGTTGCCGTAGTTGCAGTCGAAGTACCGATGGTGGAGCTGGTGGAAGTAGTCGCCCGAAAGAAACGACGGGCGCCCACGTTCGACATGGCCCAGCCAGACCCGCTCGAACCCGGCATGGGTGAGCGCCGGCGACAACAGATTCAAGAACAGCAAAGTCAGCACCAGGACCGGGTGACTGGGGATGAACCACAACAGCACCGGCGAACTCATGTACAGCAAGTGCTCAAGGGGATGCATCGAGATCCCCGACCACGGCCCTGGGTTGGAGTTGCGGTGATGCACCGCGTGAGCCCAGTCATAGAGCTTGCCGACATGGAGTAACCGGTGGGTCAGAGAGAAATGGAGGTTCCCCCACACGAACGCGAACACCGTGAGAGCGATCAGGTACAGCCAGTTCCCGGCAAAGTCACGGAACGGTGTGTGCCCGTTGGCAAACATCCACCAGCTGACCGCTTCGAATCCGGTGGAGATCGTAACCCCGCTGACGAAGGTCCAAAACAGGTTGTCCCACAGCTGGCTGCCGAACGTGAATCGCGCGCTCTCTCCCGGCCACCGCTCATTGAACTTGGTGACGAGCCCCTGCCCGCGACGGCAATACAGCCACCAATGCAGACCCCCAGCCAAGATCGTGATGAGGCCTGCATTACGCAACCAGACCGTCGCGATCCAACCCGGTTCGAAACGCTCCATCGACGCAAGGTCCGGCGTTGCGTACCTCCAACACAACCAGGCAGCAGCGAGCCACATCGCACCCCCGGGCCAGAACTGCTTCCAACCAAAGAACCACAAGACGCCTAACGGCTTGGGCGGCCACACGAAGATGGGCGCGGCAGGAATAGGGACGACCGGCTCCCATTGCTCCGCTTGTTCGGTTGACCCCACAGTTTTCGACCGTTCCCCCAGGTGGTGGACACTCCATCCTGAGAGCCACCTACGAGACTCGTCAAGTGACAACCATCGCGTTCACTTGCTACTTTTGTCACCAATAGAGCGAAGGTCGGTCCGAGGAAACGATGAAGTTCGATATCGACTCACTCCGCGCCCTGCAAACGGTGGTCGACGCCGGGAGTGTCGAAGCAGCTGCCGATCAACTCTGCATCTCGCGCTCTGCTGTCTCCTGGAAACTCAAGCGGCTGCAAGAACGAACCGGTTGCAAGCTGCTGGAAAAGGAAGGGCGTCGGCTCTGCCTCACCGAGGATGGTCACGAGCTCCTCGCGTACGGACGTCAGATCATCGACATCCACGACGCAGCCGTGCGACGGTTTCAACCCGTCAACTCGCCGTACGTCGTGCGTATCGGCGCCACCGAAGGTGCGGGGTCCGCTCCCATCCTCGACACCGTTGCCCCCTGGTTCCGCCGTACGCATCCTGACGTCGGACTTCGAATCAGAGTCGAACAGCCCGCTATTGTCGACGAGTGGCTCGTCGATGGAGACATCGATTTGGCGGTGACGTTCGCATTGGATGAAGACGTATCCCCTGACGACGTCGTTCTCTCTAGCGAAGACCTTGTATGGGCCCATAGCCCCGGACTCGATATCACCGAGCTCAGATCGATACCGCTCATCACGTGGGGCTCCCGCTCCTTCTCTGCTCAAGTCGCTGATCGGGTGCTGACCGCAGAGGGACGAGAACATCATGTCGGCTATGAGCTACCGTCCAGCGCCTCGGTGTGGGCTGCTATCGCAAGCGGGGCGGGAGTGACCGTGGCAAACCGAGCGGAGATCACCCACTCCGACATCGCAACAACTGGACCTCCGCTACTCCCCGAGTTGCCGCACATCAATTACGTGCTACGCCGCAACCCAGCCACCGCCGGTGATCCCCCAGTACGTCTCGCCGCCGACCAGGTCAAAGCGTCGTTCGGGTAAGTACGTTTCAGAAGCGATCGTCGGACGCGGCCCAGGATATGCGGTGTAGCTTCCCCGTCTCCGAAGTCGATCCTGATGGAACCGAATCCAGCCCTACCGCCCCATCTTCACGACTGGGAATCGGTTGAGCTAAGAGGATCTGGGCCTTTGGTCAGCCTCAGATTTTCGCATACCACAGGCACAGCCGACTACGGACGGCCAGTATTTGTCCGAGCTGTGCAGAAAGAGCAATACGTGCAACCGACCGGTCAACCCATGCCAGGCCTACCGACGAACGAAGAACAGACCCTTGCTGGCGTAGTGGCCTGCGCCCGCAAGTTTGCGTGAGATCTCGGTGCGTTCTTCATCGAGCCGAAAACCGAGCGCCGCGAGGCGATCAACCCAGTACTCGCGAGGCTGGCAGTTCACATGGTGCCAACCGGGTTGCCCCGGCGGGGCGAACGTCAACATCAGGTATCGCTGACTGAACGCGAACGTCTTCAGAAAGTTCGCCGAGTACCGCTCTTCGACGTGTTCGACGAACTCACAGCTCCAGACCAGGTCGAACGCTCGATCCGGACGGTACGTGCCATCCTGGAAGTCGTGCACGACGTGCTTGCCCACTATGACCGTGTCTCGCTTTGCCTGGAAGCTGCCGTCGACTCCTACCACATCGCACCCGAGCTGTTCGAAGTACGCGGCGCAGTGACCTTCGCCGCACCCGACGTCCATGACTGAACGCACGTTGAGCTCATCGAAAGCCCACCGCCACAACCCCGGCGTCCATGTCGCCGGATCGCCATGCTCGACACGAAGCCCTGACGGCGCGGGCTCAGAACTCGCACGGATGTAGCCGCCAAGATGCCCTTCATCGACGTTCATGTTGTTGGCGGCGTCGCTCGGGGTGCCGTCTGACCTGGTCATGGCGCCGATTCTGTCAGGTCCAGGACCACAATCTGCCCCATACCTACGTTCAACTGTTTCCATGCGAACACTACGCGACCATCGATGCTCTCGAAACAGTTTTTCAGGATGCATCTTTCAACCTCCCGCTGCCTAGAGACGGCCTACAGCTCGTCTCCTGCATAAACAGTATGCAGACCGCAATGCGCGCGGACCTGACACCGGTTTGCGGTGTCCGAACGGGTCATGTCAACCCAGGCCGCGGTCAACGCCGTCGATCGTCACAGCGGGACTGGACCCCGCCGCACCCCATCAGGGAATCACGGCGCAAACCTCATCGAGTGCAACGAACGTTTCGTCGTACGCGCCAACACACGTCAAACCGCCACCTGCGTCGACTGTTCCGTCGAGCATGGTGTCAGCCACCTGCGCCGACGAACTACCTGAGTTGTAGATGCTGTAGTCGTCGCCGGTGAACGACGAACTCCGAACCGATGGCGACGACGAAATGTTGGACACGCCGTAGTTGTCGGTGCCGCCGGTGGCGGTGGCGGTCACATTGTTCATCGACGGCGACGACGCCTCGTTGTACACGCCGAAGTTGTTGGTGCCGCCGGTGGCGGTGGCGGTCACATTCGTCATCGACGGCGACGACGACGAATAGTTGTACACGCCGCGGTTGTTGGTGCCGCCGGTGGCGGTGGCGGTCACATTGCTCATCGACGGCGACGACGCCGCGTCGTTGACCACGCCGTAGTTGGCGATACCTGCGCCACCGGCGGTGGCGGTCACATTGCTCATTGACGGCGACGACGACGACGAGTTGACCACGCCGTAGCTGTTGTTGGCGCTGCCGGTGCCGGAGGCGGTCACATCCGTCATCGACGGCGACGACGACGACGAGTTGACCACGCCGTAGCTGTTGTT
>JABIQM010000273.1 GCA_018699415.1 Acidimicrobiaceae bacterium | reverse complement strand
GCCTTGGCGATTGCTTCCTTTACGGCGCCAACGTCGGGGGTTGCAGTCCACATGGCTTCGAAGTCGACCATTGCCAATGCGCCGCTCCGTTGAACCGCTGACACATCATCGACCGTGAGCCGACGATCAACGCCTGAAGCGACGACCGGCAGGTCGAACTTGTAGGCGTCGATCTTCCACGAGAGATCGACATCGTTTACGTCTCGGGTGCGGCGATTCGAGACAATGGTGACATCGTCGAGGCTGTACGCGCGGCGGGCGTTCTTGCCCCAGCCGATCTGGATCTCGGTCACGGTTCGACCCTTCCGCAGGACGTCGAAATCCTACGTTGGAAAGCAAAGATCCTAGCGGGCGGAGACGACCCCGAGGGGATGTCAGCGAGCCGACTGCTCAGATCCAGATCCAGGCTCAGATTCGGTTTGTGTCGCAATCGCGAGAAGTTGACGAAGCATCGAGCCCGTCGCCCCCCAGATCGTGTCACCAATGACTTCGAAAAACGTGACTGCTCGATCACCCAGTTCGTCGCTGAACGGCCATATTTCTTCCCGCCAAACCTCGTCGAGCAGCAACTCAGAAAGTGCAATGTGACGGACTGACTCCACCTCGTCGGGTGACGCCACATGCACTCGCGGTCGTTCGTGCGCGACGGCAACATACGGGTGTACGAGCGACTGGGACCCACCGGTGACGAAGCTGTCGAGCTCTCCGACATGCTCGATCGCAGCAGGGTCAAGGGCAATCTCCTCAGCGGCCTCTCGAACAGCGGTATGCCACAGGCTTTCGTCTTCGGGATCACGGCGCCCGCCTGGAAAGGCGATCTCGTGGGCGTGCTGGCGCATCCGTGGGGACCGGCGAGTCAAAACCACATGGGGCTCGCCCCCCTCCTCATAGAGAACTGCGATGACCGCACTCTCTCGGCTTTGGGCTGGCACATGCCCAAGAGTCTGGGCGGGACGCCGATTGTTCAGAGCATCAACAACACCGTCAACAGTGAGTCGACGTTGAGCCGTCGGCAGGTGGGCCCATGGAGCACTCCCTCCCAGCTGCGCCGCCGGCGGGCGCGGGATCAATTGCGGTCCACCACGGCCGGCCGGTATCGGCACGAGCGGTGGGGCCGGAGAAGGCCAGTCCTCCCGGGAAGACACTGGCGCGTTCAGGAGTCCGAAGTGTCGGCGGAATCAACGAGCGACCGAAGCAGCTCACGCATACCGCTTGTCTTGAGGTTGGCGAGCACCTTTCCAGGGGGGGTCTCTCCGCTCTCCCACTCTCCCCACTGGGAAAGAAGCTTCACGGGGTCAGGGTCGGGTCGGTCCATGGAGAGAGGCTACCGAGGCGGCAAACTGTCGAGTGCCTTCCCCATCCACTCGCCGTGTGACCCTCGCCTCGATCACGACGATGGTGGCGGCGATCGCACCGATCCATTTGTTCGGAGCGCTGGCTCCCGAAATCCAAGACGAGCTCAACTTTGGCGATACGGCACAGGGCATGGCTGTCGCCGCCTTTTTTGCGCTGTCCGCTGTACTGACGTCATGGGGTGGCTCCTACACCGATCGCGCCGGCCCAACCCGAGCACTACGCACCGCGGTCATCGCCAGCTTCCTTGGCGCGTTTGCGGTCATGAGCGCTCCTAGCTACGGGATCATCGTGGTCGGCCTTCTCATCGCTGCGATCGGAAATGCCATCAGCCAGCCCGGCAACAGTTCGTTCATCAATCTCGGCGTACCCACCCATCGCCGTGGCCTCGCCATGGGGATCAAGCAGTCGGCCATCCCCGTCTCGACCGGATTCGCCGGATTGGCCCTTCCCGCCATCGCCATTACCGCCGGTTGGCGCTGGGCGTACGTCTACGCCCTTGTAGTGGCCGTCGCCGGTTTCATCCTCGTCCCGCGCCTACCACCGCCCCAAACAACACACACCGCGCCGCGTATTCATCGACCGAGTTCACCACTACTGATCATCACCCTCGGGGCAACTGCGAGCGGGATCGCCGTAGCTCCTATTGGAGCATTTCTGGTTCGGTCGCTCGAAAACAGCGGGTTCGATCCCGCGCGGGCGGGAATTGTCCAACTGTGCGGCAGTGTCCTGCTCATCTCGACTCGCGTCGGCTGGGGTCGGCTCATGGACGGAAGCGATATCGATCGATTTCGGTTCGCTGCAGGGATCCTGCTACTTGGATCAACCGGCTACCCACTCCTCGCATTCGGAAGCAAGCCCTTGATGGTGGTGGGGGCGTTGATCGTGTATGGCGCAGCTTGGTCATGGGCCGGCGTCGTTCACCTTGGTGTAGTCGAACACCACAGCGAAGCGACCGGTGGCGCAACAGGGGTCCTTCAAGCCGGAATGTTCATTGGGGCCATGATTGGACCAGCGCTCTTTGGCATCATTGCCGACAGCCAGGGTTTCGCCACCGGCTGGATGATCTCTTTCACCGCAGCGATAGCGGCGGCGACGCTCTTCCTTCGTGGAGCGGCAACCCTCAGTCGACATCTGAACTGAGCGATCAACTGGGCTTCCATATCGGAGAGCCCGGCGCTGTAGCTGACAACGAGACCGAACCGCGTGCCCTCGCTCGCGATAAGGAGCAGATCGCCGAAAGGGTCGTCGAACTGCACAGTCGAGATAGACGCGGTCCAGACAGGCGAGGTCGAGGATTCAAACGCGATGACTTCCTCAGCGAGGCCAACCAGGGTGTCGATGAATAGGCCTGCGTCGTTTGATACTGCAAAACCAACAAGGCCTGGGCCGAAGCCCAGGCCTTGCAGAATTCTCGGCAGTACTGCCGGGAGGTAAGCCCGAGGGCTTACATCATTCCCATACCGCCCATACCACCCATACCGCCCATCGGGTCACCGCCGCCCATCGGCATGGCTGGAGCCTCTTCGGGCTTATCGGCAACCAGCGCCTCAGTGGTGAGGAGCAGGCTGGCGATCGATGCTGCGTTCTGCAGCGCAGCACGGGTCACCTTGACCGGGTCGATGACGCCGGCCTCAATGAGGTCAACCATCTCGCCAGTTGCGGCATTGAAGCCGTTGGAACCAGACGCAGCCTCGATTTCACGGACGATGACCGCACCCTCGTGACCAGCGTTGGCCGCGATGAGCTTGGCCGGTGCCTCAAGTGCCTTTGCAATAATGCGGGCACCAGTGGCCTCGTCACCCTCGAGAGAACCCGCTACATCGGAGACAGCCGAACGCGAACGGAGCAGCGCAGTGCCGCCACCGGCGACGATGCCCTCTTCGATCGCAGCGCGAGTCGCCGAAAGTGCGTCTTCGATGCGGTGCTTCTTTTCCTTGAGTTCTACCTCAGTGGCAGCACCAACCTGGACCACGGCAACGCCGCCGGCCAGCTTGGCGAGACGCTCCTGGAGCTTCTCGCGATCCCAGTCCGAGTCGGTGTTGTCAATCTCGGCTTTGATCTGAGCGACGCGACCCTCAACATCAGCGCTGGAACCAGCACCCTCGATGACGGTGGTGTCGTCCTTGGTTACGACAATCTTGCGTGCCGAACCGAGGAGCGAAAGATCAGCAGTGTCGAGCTTGAGCCCGACCTCTTCAGCGATGACCTGGCCACCGGTGAGGATGGCCATGTCCTGAAGCATTGCCTTACGACGCTCACCAAAGCCAGGGGCCTTGACGGAAACGCTGGTGAAGGTGCCACGGAT
>JABIQM010000097.1 GCA_018699415.1 Acidimicrobiaceae bacterium | reverse complement strand
GCCCGGGATGGTGGACCGGCAGCGCGGCTCCATAGTAAATATGGTCGACTTGTCGGCGTGGCACCCATGGCCCGACCGTGGTGCTCACTCAGTGGCCAAATCGGCCCTACTCGCGCTCACCCGACAGCTTGCAGTGGAACTAGCTCCCTTCGTCGCCGTGAACGCCGTTGCTCCGGGGCCTACGATTCCTGCGGCATCCTTTAGCGACGAACAGATCGACCGTCTAGCGCGCCGCACACTTCAAGGTCGCTGGGGTGACCCCGCTGAGGTTGCCCGAGCTGTTCGGTTCCTGTGTGAGACCAGCTCGATCACCGGTGATTGCATCACCCTCGATGGGGGAGAGCGCTGGGGGCATGTCCGTCAGAGATTCGAGGGCTGATGAGAGTTTTCCTTCTCGATGCGTTCCCGCTCGATTCGCCGGATCGGATTGTGGTGGATGAAGCCCTGTCCACGTTGAGAAGCGGGGGGCACCAGGTTATTCATCGTGTGCTGGTGGGAGGACCCTTCGAGGCTTTCATGTCCAGTGCCGAACGGGAGGCTTACCATGGGGAGACGCCGCTGAGCACACCTGAGGCGATCGAGGATGCTGCGATCCTTAAAGAGGTTGACGCCCTGCTGTTTTGCTACCCCACGATCCTTTTTACGATTCCTTCAGTACTTAAGAGTTGGCTCGAACGGGTATTGGTACCTGGTGTAGCCTTTGTCTTTGATCACAAGGAACGAATCAGGCCAGGCATGAGGAATATCCATCACCTCGGGACGATCACGTCCACGCCTCACAATGCCTCGGTCACTCGTCGCAGGCGCGACGCAGGCCGTCGCACCACCATGCGAACTTTGCGACTCAGTTGCCGCCGCTTTTGTCGCTGTACTGTGGTCGCGGTGTCCTCTGGATCACCCGAGATTTTCAAGATCAAGCGGGCACTGGGTCGCTGGTAAACCGGCGGCTCACGTCGTCGAGGAATGCGGCACGCTGTTTTGGGGTGCTTCGATCGATCTTGTAGAGCGAGATCCACTCGAATTGCACTTCAGGATGACAGCAAGGAGTGACCACTCTTGACCAGGTCTGGCGACCGGGTTCGCCTTGCAGCCTGTTGATGCGAAGAGATGATCCGTGGGTGGTCACTACCGACAACCGTCTGATCGACCGCAGAGGCGATGAGCTCACGGGCTCGCCGCCGTCGACGTATGCCAAAAGCGTGCGTTGGAGCCAGTCGAGCAGAACGGCTGGGGGGCTACCCCACCAGGTTGGAGATACTGCAATCATGTGCTCGAAGTTGACATAACTCAGATCGGGCTCTTCGTCTTGAGGGAGTCGCATGACATGGTGATCGGTGCCGCTGGCTTGAAGAGCTTGGCAAATTCTGTGGAGAAGCGCGGTGCTGAAGCTCTGTGCGAGGGGATGAGCTTGGACAACGAGCGTCTTCATCGGCGAGAGGTTACTGCAACGAACTCTGGCAATGATCCGGCGATGATGATCAGGCAATCGAGACGAGCGTGGCGCCAGCCCCAACCAACATGATCGCTAGGAGGATGCGCGGAGTGCGTTCATTGGCTCCAAAAACGACAGCCCCCATCGCTACTACCGACACATTCTGTGACGCGAGGGACAACGGGGCCACGATACCGACCCGGCCTCGGTCGAGAGCAGCAAGCAGGAGGGGAAGAGCGAGCCCGATCGCGAGTCCAGAGGCGAAGAACTCGGGCAGTGCACCCCGAAGGGCGGAGATCGTGTTCCCCCGTTGTTGAACTCCCACCATCGTGGTCAACACAATGCCTGCTGCTCCAAGAACGATCGCCCCTGCCCACCAAGCGGAGAGCTCGCTCTCGTTGTTGAAGCCACGAGCAACGACATCTCGAACTCCGAAACTGAGTGCAGTGAGGAGGCCGAATGCGACGCCCAGACGACGGCTGAGAAGGTTTGGCTCCCATCCAATGACGGCGCCGCCGGCCACTGTGACGAGAGTGCCGACGATGATCTTGAATTGCCAGTCCTCGCCGAGAAAAGCGATCGCCAACAGGATGGAGAACACTGGTGAAGTTCCAATGAGTACCGAGGTTCGCGATGGACCGATGGAAGCGATCGCGGCCACGAAGAGACCCTGTGAGCAGCCCGGTGCGATGACACCAACTAATCCAAATCGCCAAAGGTCCGAACCGCTGGGAGCATCATGGCCACTGACAAGAGCGACGCTCAGAGCCACGAGCGCGGCTACGCCAATACCCATGGATGCGGCGGCGAGTGGGGAGGAGTTGGTTCGTTGGATCGCCCATCGGACGATGACGATGTTGGCGGCCCAACAGAATCCGGCGAGCAACGCGAGCGAGATCGCTGTATCCATTGGACCCGACCTTACTGTCGGCTAGATGAGCGGAAGAACGCCTTCGGAGATTCGCTGGACTTGCTCGGCTGTATCGGAATAGCTATCCCCGGGCATAGCGGGGAAGAGCAGAAGATTCTCGAGGCCTATCTGGTCGTCGAACCAACGAATGGTCTCGGCCACTTCCTCTGCGGTGCCAACCACCCATGTTTTGTTGTCGATGGATTCCTCAAGTGTGGGGATCAGGCCCGGCTCCGCGGGCTTGCCATCGGGGCCCATATATCCTTTGCTCCACCCGTAGGGTCCGAGAAATTTCCAGAACTCGTCGTGGCCATTGCGGACAGCGTTGACCGCCTGCTCGTGGGTATCCTCCACCCTGGTGCAAAGCACCAACTGGCGGTGTTCACCTCGCTCAAGTTCGCGACCGTGGGCCATAGCCCAGGTCTCCGCAAATTGCTCCCATCGCGACCTGATGAATGAGTGGTGATTGTTCCAGAACACGCCACCCCATCCGGCTTGCGGCACCTGTCTGAGTGACGGGGGAGATGTGATGGCTTGCCAGGTCTCGTACGGGTAGAGAGGACGTGGTACCAGGGTTAGTTCCTCGACGAAACCGCCTCGATCGGGAATTCCTGCAGTGGGGAAGTCAAAATGTTTGCCATGGAAGGCGAAGGTGTCTTGATCAAGAGCCATATGGATGATCGACATTGCTTCGTCAAACTGTTGACGGTTGAAGTCGTCGGCGGCCACCCGATCCGGGTTGTCGAGGCTGCCGATTCGAGTGCCGAGGTTCTCTGCTTCACGGGGAACAGTGCCTCGTCCAACTCCGAGGATGCCACGACCGCCGGAGATGTTGTGGAGCGTGGCAAAGTCTTCAGCGAGCCTCAGCGGATGCCACTGAGGCACGATGTTGAACGCCATGCCGATACGGATCTGTTCGGTACGTTCGGCGAGGATCGCTCCGATCAAGATTCCGTTGGGGATTACCTCGTAACCTTCGAATTGAAAATGATGCTCGGTGAGCCAGTACGAGTCGAATCCGAGTCGATCGCACAGCACACCCGTTTCGATGGTTTGCTCGGTGGCTCGCCAGATGTGTTCCTGGGAGTAGCGCCGATCAGTTGGGGAGGGTGGCCCACTGCCAGCATCATCCATCTCGACACCACCAAAGAGAAATATTCCTACTCGCATGTTCGCAGTGTAGATCGATGATCTGAGCAGAGAGACATCATCTCAGCTCCATCTGCTCAAAGATATCTGGGTAGTTCCGAGGCGCTAGCCGAATCGCGGCTTGCTACAGAAGGAGTGCATGAGTGAGGCATCATGGCATCGCTTTGGTGCCTCGGGATGGCTTGAGACCAGACCTCAACTGTCCTTTCAGGATCCCTTGGATGTCCTCGAGTCGCTCCCAAAAACTCTCAGTTTTCTTTCTCAGCGGCTTGCCGATTCCTTTCCGTGGGCATTTGGAACTCTCCGAGAGCGTGGGGTTAAGTCGGGAAGGTCGACGGAAGTTGATCGTTTTTGAACCCGGGGAAGTGGACTAAGCCTGGAGCAATAAATGTTTGTTCTCGCTTAACACTTTCCAAGGAGAGGTTTGCCGAATAGTGTGACGCCCGGAACATCACATTCAGGGAGAGTCGGTTGACTGCAGGTACCACGACAGATAAGGCGCTGTCCTTCCAAGGCATTGGAATGACCTTTCCTGACGGCACGGAGGCGCTGCGCAATGTGAGCTTCTCGGTCGACCGCGGGGAGTTCGTGACAGTTGTCGGGCCCTCCGGTTGTGGCAAGTCGACATTGTTGAAGATCGCATCTGGACTACTCAAGAACACTGCTGGTCAGGTCTCAATCGATCGCGAGCGCATCGGCTACGTGTTCCAGGACGCCACGCTCCTTCACTGGCGGACAGTCCTTCGTAATGTTGAACTGTTTGCCGAGTTGCACGGCATCGGTAAGGAAGAGAGACGCTCGCTTGCTCAGGAGGCCATCGACATGGTGGGCCTGAGCGGTTTCGAGAACCACTACCCAAAGTCTCTGTCTGGCGGCATGAGGATGCGGGCCTCTCTGGCTCGGACTCTCACCCTGAAGCCGCCCGTGTTTTTATTCGACGAACCGTTCGGAGCGGTTGACGAGATTACTCGTGAGCACCTCAACGACGAGACCCAGCGACTCTTCCAGCAGGAGGGCTTTAGCGGCCTCTTCATCACTCATTCGATCAGCGAGGCTGTTTTTATGAGTACCCGTGTGCTGGTGATGTCTGCCCGGCCGGGCCAGATCGTGGCCGAGTTTGATGTGCCGTTTGACTACCCCAGAAAGCCCGAACTTCGTTTCGAAGCCGCATTCGCAGAAATGAGCGGCCAGATTTCTGCCGAACTCCGGGGCGCGCACTCATGAGCATCTCAGAAACAACCACGACCGAAGCCAGCGAGACTGCACTCGAAGACGAAGCTGATTTGGCCGCGAGCGGAGCAGGCGTTCCGCGTATCAAGTCAAGAGGTCGGAATGCTGCTGAAACGATTCTTCCTCCCCTGGTGATGGGCGGGTTCTTCTTGACCGCCTGGTATCTGGTCTCCTACTTGGTTCTCGATGAGCGTCGCCGGTTCCTCCTACGCCCACCGCACGAAGTTCTTCAGGTCGGATTCCTGGACTGGGAGAACTTCTCGGAGATTCTCGACGGACTTTGGTCGAGTACGCGGGTGGCCACGACCGGCCTCTCGATCTCGATCATGATCGGGTTCACGCTTGCCATCATGATGAGTCAGGCCAAGGTAGTTGAACGAGCCATCTTCCCATTCATGGTGACCCTGCAGGCCATCCCTATTCTCGCGATTGTGCCGCTTATCTCGTTCTGGTGGGGAACGGGGGAGAGATCACGAGTGGTGGTGTGTGTCATCATCTCTCTGTTCCCAATCATCGTGAACACCCTCTTCGGTTTGCAATCGGCCGAGCGAGGCATGCACGACCTCTTTACTCTTCACCGAGCCAGCAGATTGACGCGGCTACGAAAATTGATGTTCCCGGCCGCACTGCCTGCGATCTTCGCCGGGCTACGGATCTCTGCGGGTCTCTCGGTTATCGGCGCGATTGTTGGCGACTTCTTCTTTGGCAAGGGCGATGCAGGCATCGGCCAGATGCTCCGGAAGTACGCCAGCCAGCTTCAAGGTGAGCAGCTTCTGGCTGCAGTGATGATGTCTTCGGCCCTCGGCGTGACGGTCTTTCTGCTCTTCGGCTGGATCCAGAAGAGTGCGATCGGTAGATGGCACGACACAAGCACTAGCGGCGCAACGTAGCGCTCATGCGACACCGTCTAGAACACAACAATCTCCGGGAGGGGAAATGAGAAACAGAACCTGGTACCGGCTTTCGCTGGTCTTACTGGCGTTTAGCCTGCTGGCAACAGCATGCGGCGACGACGGTGACGATAATTCGGGAGGGGGTGATGATGACGTAGCGAGTGACTCTGGTGACTCTGGTGACTCTGGTTCGGATGAGGAGGCGGTGGTGAGTTTGGCTGATGTGTGTCCGTCTCCGTTGGTAATCCAGACGGATTGGTTCCCGGAGTCAGAGCACGCTGCGCTTTACAACCTGATCGGTGATGGTTATTCCGTCGACTCCGACAACAAGCTTGTGTCGGGTCCGATGGTTGCTGGTGGGGTTGACTTGGGTATCGACTTTGAGGTTCGTGCCGGTGGCCCGGCGATTGGTTTCTCGCCGGTAGCTGCTCATATGTACACCGATGCCTCAGTCCATATTGGTTATGGCAGCACTGACGGCCAGATTCTGCGCCATGCAGATACCCCGATGTTGTCCGTGATGGCTCCGTTGGAGAAGAACCCGCAGATGGTCATGTGGGATCCTGTGGCACATCCCAATGTGGAGACGCTTG
>JABIQM010000241.1 GCA_018699415.1 Acidimicrobiaceae bacterium | reverse complement strand
GGCACACGACCGAACACTCGTTGCGTAAGGCTCCTACGAGACATCGATGGCAACACTAGTGGCAGCCCACGGGGAACAGACCCGCCCCCGACAGCCGCTCAGCACACTCACGGAGTGAGAAGCCTGACGAGAGTTCAGCGGTGACCCCGACGTACGTTGAGCGAATCCCCCACGACATCGAGCACCTGTCGTCATCACCTCCGCCTGTCGGTCCGGGTCAACGCTTCTTCAACGAGCACTGAACGTTCACCCCGACGTCAATGTGTCGGGCGAGCACTTCGACATCCTCACACCACTCGGACGCTCGGTGCAGCTGATGACCGGGAACAAAACGAACCTCGAGCGGGGCTATGCAGGACGCGACTCCCTCCTGTCCGGAGACCCGGTCGCGGCAGCCGGAGAGGCGACCCCCCATCTGAGTCCCTTCAACCTCGATGGGTATCTCGATCATGTACACCGATTCGTGGATGATCTACTCGCTGCGGAACTCGGACCGAACCGGGTTTTGGGGGTTCAAGGAAATCCGCTATCAGTGTCAAGAGTTACTCAATTCTTTCCCGATGAAGGACCATCCTCTCTTCACCCAGGGCTTCGCGTCCGCCGGAAGAGCTCGGTAGATCAGCACCAGGCGGGCTTTGCCACTCACTGGTCAGTTGATCGGTCGGTTACTGAGCGAAGCCGTCGACTGTTGGTACTCGGCCACCACTGCCTCTGCTGGGCCATCGCGCACGATCTTTCCGTGATCCATCCAGACCACCCGATCGCACATCCTTTGGATCTCTGACATGCTGTGGCTGACAATGACCATCGCTCCGGCGGCCGCTCTGATCTCGTTGAGCCGCGTAACCGCCCGAGCATGGAAATCCTTGTCGCCGACCGCCAGGGCCTCGTCGATCAACAAGATGTCGGGAACGGCCGCAGTTGCGACCGTGAAGGCGAGCCTTGCACGCATACCCGAGGAGTACGCCCGGAGCGGCACATCGGCGAACTCCTCCAGACCGGCGAACGTTATGAGCTGGTCGACTCGGGCATCGACCTCGCGTTTCGGCACCCCAAGGGCCAGACATCCCATCTCGACGTTTCGTTGACCGGACAGGAGCTCATTCATGACGGCGCCCACCCCCAGCAAGGCCGGCCTGCTTTTTGCCAGAACCTCACCGTTGGTGAGCTCGACCAACCCCGCCAGTCCCAGCAGGACGGTCGATTTTCCCGCGCCATTATGACCGATGATTCCGATGCTCTCGCCTTCATGCATATCGAAACTCAGTCTACGAACGGCGTGGATATCTCGGAATCGACGCGTCGCAGCGCGCGACTTCAGTCTCATGCGCAAGCCCTGTGCCGAGTCGAGATAGGTCCGATAGGTGATGTCGACATCTTTGGCCGACAGGACGACGCGACTCATCATGCATTCCCGTAGGAAGTCTCACCGCGCCAGAAGAACCACGCGCCGAACATGACGATCGCGGACGCCCACCCGACGGCCATCCAGGGTATGAACCACTCCATCGGCCTCCCTAGAAGTGACCAACGCGTGAGTACCAGGACCTCGTACAGCGGATTCGCGTAGAAAATCCAGAGGACTGCCTCGTTCGACGTAAACCTTGCTGGGGCGAACAGTACCCCGGAGCCGTAGAACAAGAGTCGAAGCACATGGGGGAGCAAGGCGTGGAGGTCGGGCACGGCTTTCCCGACGCGGGCGATGATAAACACAATCCCGAGGGCCATCACAAAGATGAGAGCGAGGATCGGAGGCAAGACGGCCCAGCGCCACGTCAGACCACCTCCCGTCAACAAGACGAGGACTACCATGATCAGCAGCGATGGGAGAAAAGTGTAGAGGTTCGCGAGTAGGGACGAGATCGGGATTGCCGCCCTGGGGAAATACATGGAGCGGATCAGGGTCAGATTGGCCTGCATGCAGCGGGCCGCTGCGGTCATCGCGGTGGTGAAGAACGTGAAAGTAAGTACACCGATCACCAAGAAGCTGAGGTAGTTGTCGATGCCTCGATCGATTTTGAGCATGACGCCGAAAATCAAGAAGTAGACCAAGGTCTGAAGCGCTGGGTTTACGAGAAACCAGAAGTTGCCCAGGAGGGTATCCATGTTGGATGCCCTCAACTGGTTGACCGGAACGGTGACGATGAATTCACGCCGGGCCCAGACATCCGCCAGATACTGAGGGATCGGCGGTCGGGCAAGAACTGGGGTCAGCCCTTCGTTCACTTCACCA
This sequence comes from Acidimicrobiaceae bacterium, assembly GCA_018699415.1. Classification (GTDB taxonomy): domain Bacteria; phylum Actinomycetota; class Acidimicrobiia; order Acidimicrobiales; family Aldehydirespiratoraceae; genus JAACCU01. The sequence continues at coordinate 1,878 of JABIQM010000241.1, read as the reverse complement.
TCCTCGGTCCCTCCCATCGACCCCTGCCCTTCGAGCGCCACGGTCCGAGGCACAGATTACCCTGGACGCTACCGCACGGCCCGACGCATCGGACACCGGTCGACTCAACAAACCACGCTGCCCAAACCGTTCGTCGCCGACAACTCCCCGGAGCGACGTGCTCGCCAACGGCAAGGCTCAAGAGTATCTTGACGAGATGCAGGCCTCTATCGTCGTTCGCGTCTACAACGTCCCGGCTCGGCCCCTTACCAGATGCTTAAACTGCAGGACGCAATGATTGACCACGAACGGCGGGTTATCTTCATTCACATACCGAAAACGGCCGGCGTCAGCATCTATGACGCATTCGGTAGCCGTTCACAGATGGGACATCTTCGACTCAACGACCATCCTTCACCCTTATCGAGCTACTTCACGTTCACAATCGTTCGCAACCCCTGGGATCGCGCTGTCTCGACCTATGCGTATCTACGTAGTGGTGGGCGGGGCAACAAGTTCGACTTGGCTGCTCAAGAGGTCGTGAGGGCCTGCTCGACGTTCGATCGCTTCGCTCAAAACATCGTCGAGTACCGGGATCGGCTCGCCGAACTGCCTGCGCCTGGTTGGGGAATCCCTCACCCTCCCGACGGGGGCGATCCGTCTGATCGCCGCTATCCGCACCTCTTACCGCAAACAGTCTGGACCCATGACCACAACGGCGAGCAGATCCTCGATTTCGTGGGCCGATTTGAACGGTTGGATGCTGATTTTGCCCATGTAGCGCGGGTGGTTGACTCCCCTCTCACCCTTGGTCATGTCAACACATCGAACCGAGATTCAGACTATCGAGGCTACTTCACCCGGCAGGGCCGACAAGCAATCGCTGATGCATACGGCGAGGACATCGAGACGTTCGGCTACGTATTCTAAGCCCGTCGTGCCGTTTTGTCGCCGCCCTCGGTCACCAGTCCGGATCAGATCCTGTCTCGTACGCTCGAACGACTGCGCTCACAATAAAGCGGTCGCGGTCACCCATAGATTTCTGCTTGCTTAGGCTATCGGCATCGACCGGCCGGGCTGAGACCGCTCCACCAGGCCGTGGGAACTCGGGGGAGCTGTCGATTTCGCTGTGGTGGGAGAGCACGGCGTCATGCCAGTCGAGGTTGAGGAACTCGAGGATCCGGCGAATCGAACTCTCAGGATCGAGCACCAAATCGTCGTAGGTGAGGTGAAGTATGATCGGCGCGTAGGCGCGCTGGGCCTCGCGTCGTTGATCACGTTTCACCAGCCAACACAGGGCAGCGAGGAAAACCTCCCGATCGGACTCTTCGGCGAGTTCGCCCGCCGACACGAACAGTTGTTGAGCAATCTCATCTGCCGTTGCTGCGATGTGCTTCCGAATCTCTCGCGGAGCGAACTCCATCGCCCATACCCCATTCTTCACTTTCAGCGACAACATGGAACTCACCACTTGAAGGATGTCGCGTTCGATCCAAAGGACTCGAAGGTGGGGTATCCGGTGAACTATCTCTGCGACTCGATGAGAGTCGCGAGGGGCCTTGAAACCCAAGACGCTGTTCCCGCGGTGCGGGTGAGCCGCCGCCTCGATATCCAGTTCGTAGGTGATCTCTCCGACCGGGTGATAGTGGGGACTATTCTCATCGATCAGGCCGATCCTCGGATGCGCCTCGAGGATCATGCTAAGAAGCGTTGTCCCACTACGCTGGCAGCCGGTGATGATCAACCGGTCAGGGCCGTCATCACCTACATTTGTCTCAGAAATGACAACCACTCTCTTTATCATCGGCGAGGCTCTCGGCCACGTGGGCAGGACCCTGGAGGTGGCCAGGCTACTTCGGCGATCGAGTCCTGCAATGCACATCGCAGTGGCCCATCTTG
>JABIQM010000031.1 GCA_018699415.1 Acidimicrobiaceae bacterium | reverse complement strand
GTTGGTCCGATCTGATGCTCGCAATGGATGAGATCTGGGCGGGGTCAGCTCACAACCGAACGGTCTTCGCAGCAGCGGGAATCCCTGATCGGATGCTTGAGGTCGTGCCGCTACCGGTGGACGCCGATGCCGTGCTCACCAATCGCGACCGGGACCCGGCATGGGGCCAGAGCACCGTCTACCTCTCGATCCTCTCCGGTGTTCAACGCCGCGACATCCGTCTCCTCTTCGAGTCGTTCGATCGTGCGTTCACATCCGAAGATGACGTTGCCCTCGTCATCAAGACCCGGCCGGGTTCTCGTGCTGAGGTCGAGCAAGCCCTTCACGGCGTTCGCGACATGCGGCCGCAGCACCCTCCGGACCGACTGCCGCGCGTCGAGATCATCGACGCCGACCTCACCCCCGAACAACTCCGCCGCCTCCAAGCCAGCGCAGACGTCTACGTCTCGTGTGAGAGGGGCAATGGTTGGAATCTGCCGGCCAACGACAGCATGGCCCTTGGCAGGCCGGTGATCTCTCCCATGTGGGGAGGGTCGGCTGACTTCATCGAGACGGCCGACTGCTACGTCGTTGACGTCAGCGACGAGATGACCTTCGGCATCGACTCCGTTCCTGCCGAGAACGACATGTACGACATGAGCTTGTGGCCGGCAATCGATCCCGACGGACTCGAGGCACAACTCCGTCGAAGCTATGACGACCCGGCTGACCGGATCGAACGGGGCAAGCAGGCGTCAAAGCGGGTTCGAGAGACCTACTCACCCGAGGCGATCGGCCGGATTCTCCACCGACTACTCGACGGGTACGAAGAGACGAGCGTCCGCTCGCTCGCCACAGCGTCGATCACCATCGGCCGCGAATCGACCTGGCAACAACCACAACCCATTCCACTGACCAAGGCGCACCATCAACTTGCAGCGACCGCACTGGATCTCGCCAGAGAGGGACGTCGCACTCCCAGGCGCTTCGCCGCCGACTACCACGCAACGACAGCGTTCGCAGCCATGATGCGTCCGAGTCTTCCGCCCTCGTCGCCGCTCGTTGCCGCCGCGTTGTCGGCTCGCTCGGTCTCCTCACGTCGACCATTCACGAAGCTGCGCGCTGTCACTCGGATCGTTCGGCAAACCAAGCAAACGGTTGCGGCAATGGGCGGGGAGGAATTCGTCCGCGATCTCGAAGCCACGCGCGCCGACTATGAAGCCTGTGTGGAGGGTTCCACCTCTGCATTTGATCCTGAAGTCGCGGCCGAGCGCCGCCGCGCCTATTGGGGCCGATTCGGTCAACCCAGCTCTCCGGACAAGGACCGGGCACGCTTGGCGACTTTGGCTGGTCGCCACCACGGTGAACGGATTGTGATCTTGGGCAATGGTCCCAGCCTGAACAAGGTGGACCTCGACCTGCTCGCCGAGGAGTACACCTTCGGGGTCAACAAGATCTACCTGAAGTTCCCCGAACTCAGCTGGCGGCCGTCGTTCTACACCCTGCTCGACTGGAAGATGGGGGCTGCTGTCACCGAGGATCTCGAAGCTGTCAGTGGGATGACTCGCTTCTACCCCGAACGCTTCCGCGGCATCGTGCCGATCACGCCGGACACGTACTGGTACCACCCACGGCCAGTCGGCGATGCGTTCGGTGATCAGTTCGAGACGGATGCTTCACGAGGGATACCCAGCCGAGGAACCGTCCTCGTCACTGCGATCCAACTCGCCTTCCACATGGGCTTTCGGGATCTGATCCTCGTTGGGGTCGACGCGACCTACACCATTTCTTCCACGGTGAAACAGTCGGGCCCCGACCAATTCGGTACGGGTACCAAACTGTTTCTTGAAAGTACAGCGGACGACGATCCCAACCATTTCGACCCGTCGTACTTCGGTACCGGGGCTCATTGGCACGACCCAAATGTCGTGGACATGAAGAGGATGTTCGCGATGATGAGAAAGGGCGTGGAGCGTCATGGCGGCCGACTCCGCAACGCCACCCCTGGCGGTGCGCTCGAATGCCTCGAGCGGGTCGACTACCGCGACCTATTCGGTTAGCGGTCCAGGGACTGCGCAATCGCGTCGGCAGTACGCGATGCGGATGAGGCTGCTGCAGAGACATCAACCTGGGCCGAGAAGAATCCACTGGCGTGCGCTCGATACCGACCACGCAGTGAAAGCGCCTCCTGCAACGCAGCCCCTAGCGAGTCCTCATCGGTCGCCATCGGGAACGCCCCATCAGGGTGGAGGAATGTCGGAACCGTCTCCCCATGGGGGTTGAAGTAGACGAACGGCACACCCATCGCCATGGCCTCGAACGGCACCGTGCTGAAACGGGAGATCAGGATGTCCGCATCGTGCAGCAGCACCTTCATCGGCACCCTGGTGCACGGCACGTCGGCGGGGAGGGGTCCATCGGCATGGTGTTGCGAGATGACGACATCCAGGTCGCTCTTCTCACACGCGGCGACCGTAGCCCGGACCCACGCGTCACGGTGCTCGGTGAGGACGTTGTAGGTGAAGTTCGAATTGACGACGACAAGCGGCCGCCTCCGAACAAAGCTCCGTTCGGGTGCAGCCGCGAGCCGCTCGAGTCGTGAACTTCCGACAATGGTCGTCAGCATGTCGGGCAGGGCCACCACATCGTTCTCGCCCTGACACAGAATGTGCGCGGCTCGACGGTAGGCGTGTCGCGGGCGACCGGTGTCCGCGTCCTCGAAGTCCTGAACTCCCTCGACCTTCGCAAACGTCGGCATGCCGCGGGACTCAGCAAGGGTGACGAGTTCCTTCGTCGGCCCCCAGTCGTTCAACATCACTGCGGCATCGAACGGCGGGAGATCCTCCAGGTCAGCGGGCCAGGAGAACAGCCGTTCAACACCGTGTCGACGCATCTCCACGCGGATCTCTTCGGGGAAGAACCTGGTCAATAGCCAGGTTGTCTTGAGCCCGCGCGCCGATAGCTCCGCCGCTAGCGGCATGAACTCCTCCACGTGGTAGCGCGCCATGGGCACAAGAACCACACCACCGAATTCCAAACGGTGCAATGAGTCCACCACATCGACGATGACGGGTTCCACAACGGCGGTCGGCGGCAATCTGTCCATCAGTGGCGAGGAGTGCCTGCTAGGACCCGGCACGTCCGACGATATCGACCGTCGCGTGACGAGCTCGGCGGACAACCGCTCCGCGGTTCGCACAGCAGCACTATCCAGAGCCTCACGAGAGATATTCGGGTTGGCACGACCCACTCGAGCCAAAGATCTTGCCGCTGCCTTCTCGATGTCCAGAACCGTCGGCAACGCCGGCGGAGGATCAGTCGGCACCATGGCCAGGATCTCGGAGCATTGGCTGTCGTCATCGGCGAAGACGGCCAGCGCCAAACTGGCAATCAGTCGCCGGGTGGTTCGCGCTTGTTGCTCGTAGAAGCTGATGGGTTCTCGATAGACGTACGGCGTACCCGGAACGATCGTGTCCTCGGTCAGGCGTTCGTTTTGCCAATCCATGACAGCCACTGCGGCACGAGCATGCGACGCCGGCGACGACTGGAGCATGCCATCACGCCGTTGACGGTACGCGACCCCAACTGTTGGTGTGTACACAAAACGGTACCCATGCCGCAAGACGCGCATCCAACACTCGTAATCCTCGCCAGTTCGGAAGGTCTCGGCAAAACCACCCAGCGCCCGAAACCGGTCCGTGTCGAGCATCGGTGCGGTGGCGACGAAAGGAATCTCCCCACCCGCTGACAGATAGTTGACATCGGGCTTCACGACTGCGGGGCGTCCCGCGTAGCGCCGCGTCGTGTCCGCCTCGACTGGTTCCCAATCGCAGTAGGAACCGATCACTTCTTCGGCGTCCTCCAACGCAGCGGTGAGGGTCTCCAGTCGCGTCGCCAAAGACTCCGGGAACAAGAAATCATCACCGTCCAGGAATGTGATGAACCGGCCGCGTGCCATCTGGAGGCCCGAATTTCGGCTGGCCGCCAATCCACGATTGACCGGATGCCGGAAGACCTTGACACGATCGTCTCTACCTGCCCAATCGCAGGCAATGTCAAGGGTGCTGTCGGTTGAAGTATCGTCCACGACAAGGCACTCGACACTCCTCATCGACTGGGTAAGCACTGACCGAATGCACGCATCCAGGTGTTGCTCCTCGTTGTACGCGGGGATCACAACGGTCACACGCGGATAGGTCACCTCAGCAACGATCGCAGCGATCTCGTCATCGGACCACGTCTCTGCACGGATCGAGCGCCACGCACGCCTGCGCTTGAGGGCATCAAGATTGGCGGCGGCTCGTTTCCACATCTGCCAGCCTGCCTTGAG
>JABIQM010000208.1 GCA_018699415.1 Acidimicrobiaceae bacterium | reverse complement strand
GGCGGCTCTCCACCACCGGTCCTCGAACAACATCCACGATCAGCACCATGAGCGCAGTCTGCCAGAGGGCGGGCGATAGACTCGTTCTCCGTGCGTATAGCCACAATCTCTCAAACTCGCTATGGCGAAAAGCGGGTAGCTCTCACACCAGAGGCCGCGAAAAAGCTCGTCGGTGACGGTCACACCGTCACCATCGAAACCGGTGCCGGCATCACCATCGGCGCCGTCGATGAGCAGTACCGCGAGGCGGGGGCGCTCGTCGCCGACAACCGCGCGGGAACCCTGGGCGCCGCCGACCTGATCACTTCGATCAATCACGAACATCTCGACGATCTTCCCGGGCTCAGCGAGCGACACACCCTGGTTGCACTCCTCGATCCGCTGTGGAAACCCGGGCCGATGGTCGACCTCGCCGCCACTGGAGCAACCGCTCTCTCGCTAGAACTCGTTCCCCGCATCACCCGAGCGCAATCAATGGACGTCCTATCCTCGATGGCCACCGTCGCCGGTTACCAGGCTGTGCTCACCGCGGCACAACAACTCCCGCGAATGTTCCCCCTACTGATGACTGCGGCTGGCACCGTTCCCGCAGCCCGAATCGTCGTACTGGGCGCCGGTGTCGCCGGCCTACAAGCCATCGCAACGGCGCGCCGACTTGGTGCCATTGTCGAGGCCTACGACGTGCGCCCCGCAGCAGCCGAGCAGATCCGGTCGCTGGGCGCAAAGTCAATCGACCTCCAACTCGACACGGCCAGCTCCGAGGATGCCGGCGGCTATGCCAAAGCGCAAGGTGACGACGAGCAGGCTCGCCAACAGGCCGCCCTCACACCGTTCATCGCTGCCGCTGACGTTGTGATCACCACTGCCGCAATCCCTGGGGTCCGCAGTCCCCTTCTCGTGAGTAAAGCAATGGTCGAGTCGATGCGGCCTGGTTCGCTCATCGTCGACCTGGCTGCAGAACGCGGGGGCAACTGCGCCCTCACCGTCGCCGATGAAGCTGTCGATCACAGCGGAGTAACTATCCTCGGCCCTACTCAACTCGAGTCTGGATCAGCTCGCTCGGCCAGCCAGATGTTCGCCCACAATCTCGTTACGCTCGTTCGGCACCTGGCTGATGACGAACTCAACCTCACTATCGATCCCGACGACGAAATCACTGGAGCCATGCTTGTGACCCGCGGCGGAGAAGTCGTTCATCCTCGAGTCAAGGAAGCCTTGTCATGAGAGCCAGTCTTGTCGTGAAGCAGATCCAGTCATGACACTCATTTTGGCCTTCACCCTTTTCGTCCTTGCGGTATTCCTCGGGATCGAACTCATCAGCAAGGTGCCGCCCACCCTGCACACGCCACTGATGTCAGGCAGCAATGCCATCTCGGGTATCACCTTGATCGGTGCCCTTGTCTCAGCTGGCTCGGATCACTCCACACTCACGACCCTGCTTGCGTTTGGGGCCGTCACGCTCGCCACAATCAATGTCGTCGGCGGCTTCCTGGTCACAAACCGGATGCTGTCGATGTTTGCTACCCGGCGCCCAACTAAAAAGATGGGCCCAGACACGTGAACCGCATCAACATCATCGAACTCGGCTATCTCGTCGCCGCCGTCTTCTTCATTATCGGTCTGAAAGGGCTGGGCAAGCCCCGCACAGCACGGCGGGGCAACCTACTCGGGGCCACCGGCATGTTGGTTGCCGTCCTCGTCACCCTGCTCGACCAGGCCATCGTCTCCTACTGGGTCTTACTTGCTGGCCTCGCCGTCGGCGCCGCACTCGGCGGCTTGCTCGCAATCCGCGTCCAGATGACGTCAATGCCCGAACTTGTTGCGCTCTTCAATGGCTTCGGTGGCGCCGCATCCGTGCTTGTCGCCACAGCATCGTTCATTCAACTCACCGATCTCGGCGTCGTCGACGACCAGGTATCGGTGGCAGCGTCAGCAACCGCACTCATCGGTGCAGTCACGCTTACCGGTTCGATCATCGCCTTCTTCAAGCTGAAGGAATCGATGAAATGGACCGGCTTCCGCGGGATCCGCATCGTCAATGCGCTCCTCGCCCTCTCCGGCATCGTGCTCGCGATCCTGGTCGTCGCCGACCCGACCAACACAATCTGGCTGTGGGCTCTCGTAGCCGTTGGCGCCCTAGTCGGTGTACTGGTTGTGATCCCCATCGGGGGCGCCGACATGCCCGTCGTGATCGCCCTTCTCAACTCACTATCCGGGCTCGCCGCGTCGGCAACCGGCTTCGTGCTCAACAACACGCTGCTGATCATTGCCGGTTCGTTGGTGGGTGCCAGCGGCCTGATCCTCACCCAAATCATGTGCGTGGCCATGAATCGCAGCGCCCTCGCCGTGGTCTTCTCCGCCTCACCCGCCTCCTCCGCTGGTTCGATCGACCCTGACGACGTTTACGCCGGCAAGGTCACCAGCACCTCCGCCGAAGAAGTGGCCATGATTCTCGACACCGCTGGCCGAGTCGTGATCGTGCCGGGCTACGGGCTCGCTGTCGCTCAAGCGCAGCACGCCGTGCGCGAAATGACGAAGGTCCTGGAGGCCAACGGCACCGAGGTCGTATTCGCCATCCACCCTGTGGCCGGCCGTATGCCAGGGCACATGAACGTACTGCTGGCCGAAGCGGAGATCGACTATGAGCAACTCATCGAAATGGACGAAGTGAACCCCACCTTCGCCCAGACGGATGTCGCCCTCGTCCTCGGCGCCAACGATGTAGTCAACCCACTTGCCAAGACCGACCCTGATTCCCCCATCGCCGGCATGCCGATCCTCGATGTGGATCAGGCCCAGACCGTCGTTGTCATCAAGCGCTCGCTCAGCCCTGGCTTCGCCGGCATCCCGAACCCACTATTCGCCGCCAACAACGCCTTGATGCTTTTCGGTGATGGCAAAAAAGCCATTACCGACATCACCAAAGCCCTCAGCGAATAGGAGTCACCGGGGACTTTCCCCACCGTGATTTCATTTCAACCGCAAAGACTGAGGAAGTCGTGGTGGACACGCACCCAGATCCCAACCACGAAAGCTTCCGCGACGCGGCAATTCGGGCCGAGTATGAAACCGGCCGCCGCGAAGCGACCGAACGGGCGGCCAAGGCTCATGTTGCGATCCGAGTCCTTCGCATGACGGTCGGTTCGATCGTGACACTTGTCGGCTTCATAATGATGCCGCTGCCTGGACCAGGTCTACCAATCGTGGCGTTCGGGCTCGCCATCCTTGCCCGTGATGTGGCGTGGGCCGATCGCCTGCTCGGCTTTCTGCGAAACCGCATTCCCCGAGACAATAATGGCGGTATGAGCCGCGGCGCTCAGGTCACAATGATTGTGGGCATCGCCGCCGGTCTTGTGTTCAGCCTCTGGCTGCTGGCCTGATCATCCGCCGATGGCCCGTGATCGGGTGAGGTGGTTCCATCCGCATTCGTTACACACCTCAACCACATACCCCTGGCTGGCGGACTTGCGCTCGGCCAACCTCGCCATCTCCTTGGCGCTCGTCACACATCGACCGTGCTTGGGTAACCACGGGCCAAACACATAGGTGACCTCAACGAGGTTGGCATCCTCACAGACCGGACAGGGACGGCTGGTCTCCGAGCCACAGAACTCCGCGTTGCGTTGAAGCTCCTTCTGCGCGTCGCAGATCTGCTCGCGACTCAGCTCACCGGTACGCCACGCGTGGAGCGTCGCTTCGCGGGCCAGTCGATAGTCGACACCCGCTGATGTGCCGGTAATTGCGGCATTGAGTCCAAGTTTCACAGGCACCAACAGTACCCCTCCCCACCCTGTTGAGTCCTCGCGACCAGACTGGCCGATATGTCGATGTACGACCCACGCACTCCAACCCAGCGACCGCTCACTCACGTCGAGCTTGGGCCCAGTTTGGGGGCCACCCTCGACCGACGCCTGATCGGCGACGTCCGCGGCAAACGAGTTCTCGATCTCGGCTGCGGCGGCGGCCATACAGCCGTTGGGCTTGCCCGACGCGGGGCACGTGTGATCGCCACTGATCCTGATCCCGGGCAGCTCTACTCGGCCCGCACGCTCGCAACCAATAACGAGACTCGGGTCGAGTTCCACGAGGCCAACCCCGCTGAGCTCGCTTTCATTCGCGCCGACCAGATCGACCTTGTGGTCAGCGTGTGGTCACTCTCGTTGACCGACGATCTCGACCATGTGCTTCGCCAACTACATCGCGTCATGCGGTCTGGGGTTCATCTCGTGATCTCGCTTCCCCATCCCGCGGCCCTTTGTGCCGATCCCGTTGATCCATCGCGCACTGTCCAGAGTTGGCGCAGCAATGACCCAATCGGCGAGCGCTACGTGCACACCGCCGAAGACGTCGTGACCGCTCTGAGCCGCACGAACTTCGCCGTTGATCTACTCCTCGAGCGCCATGCCGGCGGTCCGATGCCTGCCTCGCTCATCGTTCGTGCTCGCAAGATCGGGATCTAGCCCAACCACTCAGGTCAGCAACGCCCGAGCCTCGTCTGCCGTCATCGGGCCGTTCACAAACCGATGTTCAGCGATTGCGCGCATCGCCGCACCAACCGCCGGACCTGGTTCGACACCGAGGAGCGATGCCACCTCGTCACCGCGAAGCGGAGGCTGGGGGTCATCGAGATCAGGCTCCCTCGTGCGCAGGGCCGCAACCCTCACCAATGCGGCAAGCGCCACGTCGATCGAGCCTTTCTCAACTGCTGCGACCGCCGCGGCGAAATGAAGTAACTCGTCGATTCGATGATCGCCCGACGTGCCCGCGGCGCTACGTCGCAAATCCTCATCAGACCAAGCATCGGGGCGACGAATCACCTCCGGATCGGCTAACCAAACAATCTCATTGATCAGTGTCCCCGAAGGCTTGAGCCCGCGAATAGTGCCTCGAATATCACTAACATCAAGCAAGAGCGCAGCCCAGCGCTGCGCCGCGCTGGCCGCAACACATTCGACCCGTGAACCGGCTAACTCAATTTGTTCGGCATCCAGTCGGGCAAGTGTGGGCACCACATGTGCCAGCAGGCGCGTCTCAGTCAAAAGCCGGATTCCCATCGCCGCATGGGAGAGAAGGAGAAGCTTTTGGAGCTCGTCACGAATCCGCTCAGCAGAGACAATCGCCATCCGCTCCCCCATCGACTCGATCGCTTCAAGCATCGCCGGTTCCGGAATGAGGTCATAGCCAGCGTGGAATCGTGCGGCTCGTAGCATCCGCAAGGGGTCGTCGGAAAACGACACGTCAGGAGCCATCGGCGTTCGCAACACGTTGGCAGCAAGGTCAGCACACCCACCGAACGGATCCATCAGAACCCGCTCATGGAGATCGATGGCCATGGCGTTCACCGTGAAATCGCGGCGTTCAAGATCGGCACGAATGTCGGTGCCGAATTCCACCACCGGCTTACGCGACGAGTCTGCATACACCTCGGCTCGGTGAGTAGTGATCTCATAGGTCTTGCCGTTGATCTGGGCACCAATCGTTCCGAACCGTTCGCCCTGTGCCCATACCGCATCGGCCAAATCGGAGACCAAGGCCTTGATTTGCCCTGGAGGGGCATCGGTGGTGGCGTCGAGATCGCTGTCACCTCGTTCAAACCCCAGGAGATGATCACGAACCACGCCGCCAACCAGATACAAGCGATAACCAGCAGCAGCAAACCGGTCCGTCAGCGGCGCCATGTCGTCGATGATTCGCAACAGCGGCCCGGTGAATTCTGTGCTCATCAGACTGCGCTACTCATGAGATGGGTGAATCTGGGCTGCAGCATCGACGACGTCCATGCCGGGACCACCATTCGTTGCGGGCTCGGGGCGAAAGGTCTCACCGACCAGTTGCGCGGTAACCGCAGCGGAAGACAGCCGGATCGCATCAAGATCGTAACCTCCTTCAAGAACGGTGACCACACGACCGCGGCCAACCAGCCCGCTGACCGCACCCACAAGATCGGCTATGTCGGCTGAGGAGTATCCAAGATCAGTAATCGGGTCGTTCCGATGACCGTCGTAGCCCGCAGAGATCAAAATCCACGTGGCCCCGAAGCGTTCGATCGCCGGACCAATCACACGATCGAATGCCGCGCGCGCTACGTCACCAGTGGCCCCAGGCGGAAGGGGGACGTTGATCGTGGTCCCAGTGCCTGTCCCCACTCCGACATCGTCGAGGCGACCGGTGCCCGGGTAGAGGGGTGACTGATGGATCGATGCGAATAGCACGCGTGGATCAGCGAAAAAGATATCTTGCGTGCCGTTGCCATGGTGGGCGTCAATATCGACGATGGCGACACGCTCGCCCGCTTCCGCCAACGCGGCTGCAGCCACAGCCACCGAGTTGAACAGGCAGAAACCCATTGACTGTGCCTGGGTGGCGTGGTGACCGGGTGGGCGAACAACGCAATAGGCGGCATCGAACGTCCCCTCATCAAGGGCAAGCCGATCAACGGCGGTAAGCACACTTCCCGCAGCCAGGCGCGCCGCCTCCAACGAGGCTGCGTTCATAACCGTGTCAGGGTCGAGCCGCCCGCCGCCGGCTTCACCAACCGCCACGACATGATCAACCAAGGCCCGTTCGTGAACACGCAACAACTCGGCATTTGTAACCACGCGGGGGACCTCGTAAACCAGCGCATCGGACACTCCGGATTCCGTCAAACCTGTCGTGGCCGCGACAAGCCGATCCGGGCGTTCGGGATGGTTCGTTCCGGCCTCATGTCCACCACAACGTTCGTCGGTCACAACAAGCAGCACAGCCCGGAGCGTACCCCTCACCGAGGAAGGCGTATCGTAACTCTTTGATGGCCCTGACTCCTTTCTCCGTTGGCCGCGCTTGCGTGCGCGCCGGAAGTTGGCAGGGCCGCGACGACTTGGCCTACCTCGTACCCCTCACTGAGGCTGCCACACTGACCACCAGCACACTCGCCGACATTCGTGACCGCCTTCGGCTCGACGGGTTCAGCGAGGTCGTCACGGCCGCCGTTGGCCCCCGCGAGCGCGACATGTTTACCGCCGATGGATTCACCGCCAAGGAACAACTCCACCTCCTGCACCATGACCTGCAGACGAACCTCCCGGCCATACCTGCGAAGGCCAACCGAATACGGCGGGGAACGCGACGCGACTACTCAGAGGTGCTCGCCATAGACCACGCAACCTTCGACGAGTTTTGGCAACTCGACCAAGATGGCCTACGTGAGGCAATCGCCGCTACGCCTGTCAGTCGCCTCCGAATCATCCGCGGCGACGACTCAAAGATCCTCGGATACTCCATCTCTGGCTGGGCCCGCGAGCACGGTTACCTCCAACGCCTTGCCGTTTTGACCTCAGCGCAGGGTGCAGGTCTTGGGGAAGGCCTGGTGTCTGACACGCTCCACTGGCTCCGCCGCCGCGGTGCAAACGCCGCATGGGTAAACACGCAGGAAGCCAATGCATCGGCACTCCGGCTCTACGAACGACTGGGTTTCAAACCCGCCCCACACCGTCTCACCGTGCTGCACCGGTATCTGTGATGCGGCGCGCACTTGCCAACGTGACGCTTGCCGTCCTCTTGATCGGGCCTCTCAGCTCTGTCATCGCGAGCCCGGCGGCAGCCCAAATTGATGGGCAGATCGAACTCATCGCCCAAACGCGTTGGATCGGACCTGATCCTGCTGTATTCGACCTTCGTATTCGCAGTACCGCTGAGGATCAGCGCCTCGAGATCCGGATTCACGCTCCCGTCACTACCCCTGCCGCACTCCAACAGGCATTCGCAAATCCTCCGACCGAGAACGCGCTCAGCCAATTCTCGATCACCAACCTCAATGAGTTCACAATCGGCGCCGGTTCAATCGTCTCAATCACCGTTCCCGACGATGAGATCGGTGACGTGATTCGCCGGGCGCATGGTGCCCTCCCGGTAGTGATCGATCTCACCGAAGATGGCGAGATCGTCGACACCCTCGTCACTGCCTTGCTGGTGGCGGATCCAACTGTCCGGCGCCAGTCGATCGACCTGGCCTTCATCGCCGATCTCCAGTTTCCTCTCGCACATCTCGATGATGAGAGCATCTCAATCGACCCGAACAAGATCGCATCCACAATCGAAGATTTCTTGGCTGAGGTTCCGCACAGCACCACGGTGACCTTCACCCCCGAGACCCTCGATGCGATGGCCCATCCTCAAATCGGGGACGAGGAAACCATCAACCGGATTATGGCGGCCTTCGAATCTCACGCCATTTTTGCGGCACCGTGGGTCGATCTCGACGAGGAGGCGTGGCGTGCAGCCAACGAAAGCAGCTTGGTTCTCGACTATTACGCTCTCGGCCAACGTCAACTCGAAAGCCATCTCGGCCGACAGGCCACAACTATTGCCAGGCTTGATCCCAACACCGATGCTCGCACACTCAGCCTCTTGCGTACCGCTGGGGTTACCGGCGCAGTCACCAGCAATGAACGGCTGTCCCTCAACGACGTCGCTCAAGCCGCCAGCCAACCTATGCACGTCCTAGATGACAATGGTGTGGCCATGCCTGTCGTCGCCCCAGCCGAGTGGTTGCATCAACGCCTCAAATCAGACGACCTCGTGCTCTCAACCACACAATTGATGGCGGAGTTCGCACTCGAGAGCGCCGTTATCGACGAGCCACGCGTGTATGTCCTCGATCTTGATGTGGTCAACCGAGCCGGCCTCGATGCCCTTCTCGGTGAGATGGCGCTCGATGCAACCTACGGTTTCACCACCATCAGCGAGTTGCTGTCCCGATCGCCGGCGCGGGCAGCCGGCGGAACCATCATCCAAGGCGCTCTCCTCGCCGAACCCAGCGTCGCGATCATCGGGGCTAGTGATCTTCGTCTCACTGAGGCAGTCGTCGACTCGTACGCAACCATGGTGGCGCCAGCACACGCACCTGTGACTCCGCTGCGCGACTTGCTTCTCGCTGCGGCGTCAAGCGAACTCGATGCCGAGGGGCGAGCCCGCTACACCTCACGTGTGTTCGACACGATCATCGCCGGAATCACAGGCTTCGAAGTGCTCGACAGCAGCCGCATAACGCTCGCTTCCCGAAGCGCTAACGTACCCATCTCGATCCGCAACGCTCAGCCACTTCCGATCACCGTCCACTTCCGAGTATCGAGCGACAAGCTGCAATTCCCCGATGGCGAACAGCGACAACTCGTGCTCGAGCCGGGGATCACAGAGCTGATCATCCCGGT
>JABIQM010000032.1 GCA_018699415.1 Acidimicrobiaceae bacterium | reverse complement strand
TCGAGATGGCCCCGTCGCTACCCAAGCCCACGTTCAGACCAGCGGCTTCGAACGCTGGGAGCGGCGCCGCCCCACCTGCGAGTTTCATGTTGCTGGTCGGGCAGTGCGCGACGCCGGTACCCGTCGTTGCAAGGATGTCGATTTCGTTCTGGTCGAGCCACGTACAGTGGGCCAACAGACTTCCCTGTTTGAGAATGCCGCGCTGCGCGAACACCTCGACCGGGCGAGCGCCGAAGAGTTCGACGACGACGTCGACCTCCTCCTTCTGTTCGCTCGTGTGAGTGTGGATCGACACCCCGTACTGTTCGGAAAGCTGGCGCACCCGCTCGAACATCTCGGCGGAGCAGTAGGTGATGTGTTCGAGCCCAAGCCACACCTTGATGCGACCATCCTGGGTGTCGTGATGGTCACGGATCAGTTGCTCGTTGGCATCGACGGTCTCGAAGAAGGTCTTGGTGGGGTGATCGGCTGCGTATGGCACAAGGTGCGCCCTGATCCCGAGTTGGGATGCAGCTTCGGCACCGCGGTGCAAGAACCGAAACATGTCGACGACGGTGGTCGTGCCGCCCTTGAGTGCCTCCATGTAGGAGACGAGACACGCGTAGTAGGCATCGTCTTCGGTCAGGACCTGATGCTCACGCTGATACTCCGGGAGCCAGTCCATCAACTGAGCGTTCTCCGAGAAGCCCTTCAGCAGACTCGAATGGCTGTGGACGTCGATCAACCCGGGGAGCACGGCGAGTCGACCCTTGCCGTCGACGACTTCGGCGTCGGCGGGAACCTCGATGTCAGCGGTCGCGCCGACATCGGTGATCACCCCATCGCGAAAGACCACAGTGCCCGAGGCAATTGTCGTGAATGCCGGGTCGCAGCAGTAGACGGCGGCGTTGGTGATCGCGGTGGATCTCATCGAACGCACCTAGGCATCGTCCAGCGTGCGAGCGTATGCCTGATAGCGGATGTTCAGCCACTGGTAGAACTGCAGCAGCGACTCCTCCTGGAAGGAGTAGCGACCGGGCTGACGGAAGCGCGACTTGTTGCCGCGCTGCACCGACGCAGTGGACGACGCATCCTGGTTGTGGAAGATCACCAGCCCGTCCTGAGCAATCTTGTAGAGGTGCTCGAACACTGGGTGTTGCGTGCTCTCCTCCGGGTACAGGTGCCCGATCCGAAGATTGATCTTGCCGGGCCCGGCAGGCAGTACCAGGTAGTAGAAGAGGCCTTCGGGCACAACACCAAAGCCGAGGTTGGGCGGGATCGACGCGAAGATGACTTCCTTGCGCTGTTCCTCGTTGAGGGTCGGAATGATCGGCAGCAGTGCCTGTGCGGTGGGGTTGAAGCCAGCGTTCTCATGATAGAAGCCGGTCGGGTGGTACACGGCTCCATCGGCCTCTTCGAACGGAACGAAGCTGGTCAGCCTGACGTGAGCGAAGTCGTGCAGCACACCGTGCAGGTAGGCGCTGTGGTACGGCTCGATCCCATTTTCGAGCTGCGGTTTCCAGTTCCATTCACAATCGCGAATCTCGGCGACCGGCATGCTCACCATGTCCTCGATGTGATAATTCTCGAGTGCAGCGGTCAGCTTGTGGAGGGTCGGGGTGAGTGGGGGTGCGGCCGGGTCGAGGTTGGTGAAGACAAACCCGTTCCAGATCTCGACCTGGTGCGACGGCAGGCTGGTCTCGGCCTTGAGGTCTGCCAACGGGACCGTTTCGTTCATCGATGGTGCTGCGACGAGGTGCCCGTCGAGGCCGTAGGTCCATGCGTGGAATGGGCAGCGGAAGAGGCGGCCGGTGCTGCCAGAGCCTTCGCACAGCACGTGGCCGCGGTGGGCGCACACGGGTGTAAACACCCGAATTTCGCCTTCAGAGTCACGCACCATGACGAGCGGCTCGTCGTCCATATCGACCCGGACGAAATCGCCCGGCTCTGGGATTTCGTCGACCCGGCCAAGGCAGAGCCAACTCCGCATGAAGATCGCTTCCTGCTCGAACGCGTAGAATTCGGGGTCGGTGTAGCACTCACGCGGCAGGTTGAAACCGCCGGCGAGATCGCTGCACCCATCATCGATGGTCTTGAGCACTCGACGGAGTCCCTCAGACAACGCGACCGTTCGAATTACAGAGTGGGGAATGGACTTCACAGTGCTCCAATCGTTCGCCCAACACTCGGCTGGGCTACCAGCTGACTTCTCGATTCCAGACTGATGTCTCGGAGCTCGAAACGGCTCAGATTGCGCGATCGGACGTCTGGCGTTCCGATGATAACAGTTCGGTACCGTTCGGAACAGCCCGAGATATTGACCCCTGCGTTCAAGTTATCGAACACTTGAATCGTCGCATCTACCATGCTTAGCTGGCACTCTTGCGACGTATAATTGACCAAGTGAGCCAGCCGCGATGAGCCCTCCCAGCGCTGCGGACAACGCTCCAGGGCAGACCGACGAGCAGCAGCCCGACTCCGCCACGACCACCTCGGTCGAAGCGTTCAACACCACAACCGTCGAGCTCGCCGGCATCTCGCGCGCTGGCGATGTGACAGACATCGTGGGGTCGCGTCATTTCCTGCACGCTGGCCCGCCGATCGATGTCGCCGACGTCACCGGACCCATGCGGGGCGCTCTAATCGGTGGCTTACTGTTCGAGGGCGACGCGCAAAACGAACATGACGCGGCGGCCATCATCGACTCGGGAGAACTGACCATCAGTCCGTGCCACGATGCCGGGGCCCTCGGCGCGATGGCAGGAGTCATCACCCCAAACATGCCCGTCGTGGTTGCCGCCTCGGGTGATCGCCGAACGTTCTCACCGTTGAACGAGGGCACCGGTGGAGCAGTGCGATACGGCTCGTTCGACGCCGCCACCATCGAACGACTGCATTGGATCGCTGCGGTGATGGCACCCGCGCTCGACACTGCGATCCAGGCATCGGAACCGATCGACCTCGTCTCACTCGTGGCCGAAGGGCTGCGCCGCGGCGACGACTGCCACAACCGACTCGTCGCCACCACCGCCAACCTGCTCAATCTGCTGGCGCCCACGCTCGTCCGAGAGGTACCTCGTGACGACGCCGTCGAAACGATGTCGGTGATTGCCGGCAACGGTCACTTCGCGCTGCCCTTCGCGATCACGATGGCGAAGGCTCTCGCCCTTTCGGCGGCGGACGTCGTAGGTAGCCCAGTGGTCACCGCGATGTCGGCCAACGGCCGCGAGTTCGGGATTCGCGTCAGCGGAACCGGCGATCGATGGTTCACTGCACCGTCGCCCGTCGGAACTCCGCAACTGGTCCCCGGGC